>CAKZVN010000320.1 GCA_937922105.1 uncultured Litorilinea sp. | reverse complement strand
GGACGGTTCCGGTAGTAGAAGGTTGCAGCACAGCGCTGTTGCCCAGATGCATCGCCGCCGTCCGGTCTAAGCCTCGCAGGGACTCCTCTCGCGTTGTGTGCCTCGACCGGACGCCGGTCGGGGCATTGAATTGCCCCGCGCGCCAAGCGCTTGGCGCGCCCTCGTCCGGAAAGCTCGCAGCTTCCCGGACGAGGAGTTGATGCTCCGCAGCCGTGTGCTTCCAAGTGAATTGTGTGCTTGCCATGCCGTAGCCGCGCGCGCCCGGTTGGGGGGCTGCGCCGCTGCCGGCATGGTCCGGCAGTCTCTGGGCGCGCCGGCTTGGCGCGCCCGGCTCCAACCCTTGATCCAGCCGGCGAGGTGGCGACATGGACTGGAATCTCTTGCTTCAACAACTCTGGGAGCAACTGGGACAAACAGGCGCTCCCCTCCTGGAGCAGACGTGGCAACTCCTGCTGCCGGTGGTGGGGGTGGTGGACCCGGTGCTCATCGGGCGGCTGGTGGTGGTGTTGCTGTTGTGCGGCCTAATCGGGCTGGAACGCTCGGAGCATGAGCGCGCCAGCGGTTTCCGGCCCCACATCCTGGTGGGGCTGGGCGCGTGTCTGATGACCATGGCAGGCGCCTACGCCTTGCCCAACGCCGAGATGCGCGACCCCATGCGCGTCGCCAGCTATGTGGTCTCCGGCATCGGCTTTCTGGGCGCGGGCGCCATCTTGCGCCACGGCACCACCGTGCGCGGGCTGACCACCGCCGCCAGCATCTGGGGGTCCGCGGGTATCGGCATCGCCACCGGCGTCGGTCTGGGCGCGCTGGCTGCGGTCACCACGCTGTTTATCCTCTTCACCCTCACCACGTTGGAACGGGTGGAGGCGCGCTTGGGCCGCGGGGAAGCCGCCAACGACCTTAAGATTCATCTCAAGGACGACCACCGCGCCGTGGGCAAGGCGCTCACCGCGCTGGACCGGCTGGACGTGCCTGTCAAGCGCGCCACCCTGTTGCCCAGCGCGGGCGAGACCGCGGTCTTGCGCGTGGAACTGAGCCGTCCCCTCCGCCCGACGCACCTGGCGCGGGTGGTGCAGCAGTTGATGGTGGTCAAGTCCATTGCCCGCGTGGATGTGGCTGCGCTGGAAGTGGAGGATGCGGACGCGCTGACGCAACCAGTTGCGGCCCTGGCGGGCGATCCGCCGGTGGACCCAGCCAAGCTGGCAAACCCGCAGTTGCTCCAGGACCTCAACGAGCCGGAGCGCCCGCGCAGCAACGCGACCACTGCCACGCCTGTCTCTCGCCAATACCGGCGCTTTTTCTATCGCAAACGCACCCCAGGCGCGCGCAGCGGCTAGGCTCTCCCCCGACCCGCCCCCCGCCGCCCGCCAACCGCTAGGAAAGGAGAGCGTATGGACGAAGGCAGTAGACACCAACACAGGACAGCTGCAGGCAGGAGGCCTGAACGCGCGATGAACACAGACAGCATGGACACAGACAGCATGAACACAGACAGGATGGACGAGGGCGCAATAGACGAAGACCGGCTTCCCGCGCCGTGGGCGGGAAGCCGACTCGCCCGGCGACAACCGTATCCCCGCGCCCAGGAGGTGCAACGCTCCAGCGGCTGATTGCCGTCACACGAGCGGGACGCGCTCCTCGTGGGGCTGCGGCGTGCGCCCGCCGACCCAACCCCGCCGGCGATGCCGGCGGCCCGGCTCGTGTGACTTTACTGGTTTCCACCACAGAGAGGAGCGTTGACCCATGACCCACGTCTACATGGACCTCAAGGAGCTGGTCGCCAAGCAGGATTGGCGCACCATCAACGACCACCAGGCCAACTGGTCCACCCCCATGATCATCGGGGTGATGCAACAACTGCCCAAAGCCCAGCGTGTGATTCTCTTTCGTCTCTTGGACAAGAACCGCGCCATCGAAGTCTTCGAGCGGCTGGACGGCGCAGACCAAAGCGAGCTGGTGCAAGCCATGACCGCGCCCGACGCGGTCCAGCTCTTGGAGGAGCTACACCCCGACCAGCGCGCAGCCATCTTCGACGAGCTGCCCGCCAAAGTCACCAAGCGCCTGCTGCTGGCTCTCAGCCCGGAGGCGCGCGCCGCGGTCAATGTGCTGCTGGGCTACCCCGAGGAGAGCGCCGGGCGCATCATGAACCCCCGCTATCTCGCCGTGCGCGCGACCGACACCGTCGCCGAGGCCTTGGCTGCGGTGCGCGCCTCCGAGCTGGACCGCGACGAGCTGCGCACGCTCTTTGTGATTGACGAGGGCCGCGTCTACCAGGGCTTGGTCTCGTTGGCGGCGCTGGTCAAGGCCGCGCCGCAGACGTTGGTGGGCGATTTGATCGAAGACGCGGACATCTATGTGGGCGCGACGGAAAAGCGCCTGGTCGCGGCGCGGCTGCTCAAGCAGCATGACCTGGTCGCCCTGCCGGTGGTGGACAAAGAGAAGCGCATGGTGGGCGTGGTGGCGTTCGACGACGTGATTGATGTCCTGGAGGAGGAAGCCTCCGAACTCTTCTATCAAAAAGCGGGCATTGTGGATGTGCGCCGCGAGCGCGACGTCATCCACAGCCAAAAGCTCACCCAGGGACCCATCTGGTATGCCGTGGGCCTGCGCATCGTCTTTCTCTTGGTGACGGTGGTGGGCGGGCTGGCGGTGGGCAGCCTGATCGAGACCTTCGAGGACACGCTGGCGGCGATCCTGACCGCCGCCATCTTCATCCCCATCGTCATGGACATGGGCGGCAACGTGGGCACGCAGTCCACCACCACCTTTGCCCGCGGCGTGGCGCTGGGTCATATCAAGCTGGAGCGCTTCTGGCGGCACATCGGTCGTGAGGTGTTGGTGGGCTTGGTCATGGGCGTGATCCTGGGCGTGGTCACCGGGGTCATCGCCTGGCAGTGGCAAGGCATCCCCAACGGCATCCCCCAGATCGGGATTGCCCTGGGCGTGGCGATCTTCACGGTGGTGACGCTGGCGACCTTCCTGGGCTTCTTCCTGCCCTGGCTGCTCATGAAGCTGGGCTTCGACCATGCGCCCGGCGCGGACCCCTTCATCACCACCATCAAGGACTTCACCGGGCTGGCGCTCTACTTCACCCTGGTGAGCGTGCTGATCGAATTCTGAGCGCGTGGGCGCGATGCTCCCCACCGGCGACGCAACCGCCGGTGGGGAGCATCGCTGCATCGCCTGCCGGTTCACCGTCCCTCCGGGCTTGGCAAGGGGGGGCCGGGCGGGCTATACTCCCGCCTAGACCGGGCGACCGGCCCCAGCCCGACACCGGACCCGACAGCGGAGAGGAAGACCGTCCACCCCATGAGCCTGACCCCCCACGCCACCTTTTGGCAGACGCTGCCCCGCCCGCTCATCGGCCTGGCGCCCATGAACAGCGTCACCGACCACGCCTGTCGTCACATCCACAAAAAGTATGGCGGTCCTGCGCTGCTCTTCACCGAGTTTACCAGCGTGGACGGTCTCTGCGCGGGGGCGGAGGTGCTGCTGCGCGACCTGCTCTATGACGAAAGCCAGCGCCCCATCCTGGGGCAGCTTTACGGTCACTTGCCGGAGCGCTTTCGCCAAGCCGCCATCCTGCTCTGCCGCCTGGGCTTCGACGGCATTGACCTCAACATGGGCTGCCCCAGCAAGAGCATTGCCGCGCGCGGCGCGGGGGCCGGGCTGATCCGCACGCCCGCCACCGCGCAAGCCATCCTCGCCGCCACGCGCCAGGGCATTCGCGATTGGCAAAATGGCGCGGACGAGCGCGATTGTCCCGCCGTGCCCCCTGCGCTAGCCCAGGCTGTGCGCGCACGCGCCGCGCGCCTGCCCGCGGCCTACCAAGCGCGGCGGCCCGTGCCTGTCAGCGTCAAGACGCGCATCGGCTATCACACGGACCAAGTCGCCGAGTGGATTCCGCGCCTGCTGGAGGCGCAGCCCGCCGCCATCACCCTGCACGGACGCACGCTGGTCCAGGGCTATCGGGGCGAGGCGGACTGGGACGCCATTGCCCGCGCCGCGGACTTGGCGCGCGGCTCCGGCACGCTGCTGCTGGGCAACGGCGACTTGGCCTCGCGCGATCAAGCCGTGCAACGCTGCACCGAGCTGGGGCTAGACGGCGCGCTCATCGGGCGCGCGGCCTATGGCAACCCCTTCGTCTTCCACGCCGCGCCCACCGGCGACCCGGACGGGCTACGCCTGCTCTCCATTGCCCTGGAACACGCTCGCCTTTATGACGCCCACTTGGCGCGCCAGGGCGACCGCTATCACTTCCTGCCCATGCGCAAGCACCTGGCGTGGTATGTGCGCGGCCTGCCCGGCGCCAGCCATCTGCGCCGCACGTTGGTCCAGGTCACCGGCTTGGCAGAGGCCGAGCGCGCCCTCACCGGCTACTTGGCCTATCGCCGCGCCTGGTCGCGGCCCGCCACCCCGCGCAAGGCATAAGGGGCGCTTTGGCTCACACCGCCGCCGTCCACGGCAAACCGTCGCACGCGCGGCCCGTTGACATGCGACAAGGGCTTGCAGTATCCTCCTGCGTAGGAACGGGCGCGGGGAAAGGACGCGAACCGGCTGCCTGCGGACAAGGAGCCGGCGCGGCGCGTCTAGGGTCCCACCGCGTGGGTTAGCGCACACGGCTGCGCAGCCAATCAATGATGGCGTGCAGCTGGTCGTCGTCGAGCTTAGCGCCGCCGCGTGGGGGCATGGGGATGCCGCTGCGATTGGTCGGGTCGTTGACCGGGCGACCGACCTGGAGGAAAGCCAACAGCTCGTCATCGCTGCGCGTGTCTACAAAGGGATTGCCCACCAAAGCGGGGCCGACATGGGTGCGGCCTTCGGCCTGGGCGCCGTGGCAATTGGCGCAGTGGCTTGCATAGAGCGCGGCCCCGTTCGCCGGTGTATCGGCAGTGCGCGACGCGGCGGCCGGCGCAGGCGGACGCCCTCCACACGCACTGAGGATGGGCAAGAGCAAGAGCAGGCCCCACACGAGCAGGTTGCGGTGGATCGGGCGCGTTGCGCGGGTGAAAAGGGACATGGTGACTCCTTTTTGCGATAGTCTTCTTTGCAATAGCCAGCCCGAAAGTTGGCGGCTGTCGGTGGGTCGGCCGGCCCGAACCTACTACGTAAAAAGGATGCGCCGGGTTGCAACGAATGCGCACGCGCCGCCCAGGATTCACGCCCTGGGCGCTCCGACACGGTTGTGTGACTGAAAGAATTCCGACAGTCCGGAAAGGAAGCCTCCTCATGTCCCCCTCCGACTTGTCCGACCCTGCCGCCCCCACGGTAATTGTTGCCGGAGCCGGCATGGCTGGGCTGGTGGCCGCGCGCCAGGCCCAAGCCGCCGGCGCGCGGGTGATCCTCTTGGAAAAGGGCGACGCGCCCGGCGGCTCGTTGGCCCTCTCCGGCGGCACGCTGTGGTGCGCCGCCTCCTACGCCGACCTGCGCCGCCTGGTTCCCCTGGGCGACCCCCACCTGGGCCGCATCTTGGTGGAGGAGTTCGCCGCGGGCGTGGACTGGCTGCGCGAGCAAGGGGTGACGCTCAGCCGCCAGCCCTCCTTGCCCGACCGCGTGGTCTATCTCATGCAGCCGGGGCCGCGCGCTGCGGTCGCCCAACTCGTGGACGCCTTCATAGCCGCGGGCGGCACGCTGCACACCCGCAGCGCGCTGGCGGGGCTGGCGACCGACGCGCACGGCGCGGTGACCGGCGCGCTGGTCCACCCTGCAGACGGTCTGCGCACCCTCTACCCGGCCCACGCGGTGATCTTGGCAACAGGCGGTTTTCAGGCCAACCCGGAGCTGCGCGCCCGCTATTTCGGCCCCAACGCCGACCGCCTCATTTTGCGCAGCAACCCCCACAGCACAGGCGACGGGCTGTTGTTGGCCCAAGCCATCGGCGCGGCGGGCAGCCGGGCGATGAGCAGCTTCTATGGTCATTTGCTGCCCGCGCCGCCCGCGGTCGTCCCCACCCACGACTTCATCGCCTATACCCACTACCACACGGCCCAGGCGGTCTTGGTCAACCGGCTGGGTGCGCGCTTCACTGACGAGTCGCTGGGCGACGAGACCAGCGCGCAAGCCGTGGCGCGCCAACCCGACGCGTTGGCCTTTGTGATCTACGACGCGGTGGTCTACCGTGACTTTGCCGTGCGCGCGGCGGGGGGCGGCGCACGGGCGAGCGACACCTTTCACGAGTCCGCTGCGCTGGGCGCGCCCACCGTCCAGGCTGCGAGCTTGGGCGAGCTGGCGGCGGGGCTGGAGGAGTTCGGCGTCTATGCGCCGGGGCTGCTGGAGACGCTGCACGCCTACAACGCCGCGGTGGCTGCGGGCGCGGCCCATCGGTTGGCTGTGCCCCGTCGCGACCACGCCTACCCCTTGACCACGCCCCCCTTCTACGCGGTGGGGCTGACGCCGGGCATCACCTTTACGCTGGGCGGCTTGGCTGTCAACGGCGACGCGCAGGTGCTGGACCGCCGCGGGCTGCCCATTCCCGGTCTCTACGCCGCGGGCGCGGACGCAGGCGGCATCCACAACGCACAATATGCCGGGGGGCTGTGTCTGGGCTTGGTCTTCGGGCGGCGGGCCGCGCAGCACGCGGTCGCCGCGGCGCCGCGGGGCAACGCCGCCGCCCAGGGCTAACGCCGCCGCGCAGATGGGGAGGGAGCGACTATGTCTTTGCAGATTGGGACCGAGGGGTCGCGCGGAGATGGGGCGTGGGAACGTGCCGGCCTTGACACGTTCCCACGGTTACAGGTTGCCACGGGCGGCAGGGTAGCGCCGGGGCCTAGATGAAGAGCAGCTGCGCGCCCTCGGCTTTTTCCAAAAACTCCATCGCGCCGATGATGTCGTCCACCTCGTCCACCAGGTCTTCTTTGCTCACGTGCATCATGTCCGCAGCCATGCGACAGGCGTAGATGCCCGCGCCCGCGTCGTGGACCATGGTCAAAAATTCATGCACGGGCGGGATGTCCAGCTTTTCGATCTCCTTCATCATCATGGTGGTCGCCAGGCTGCTCATGCCGGGCAGGATGCCCACCATCTGGGGCATGTGCATGGCAGGGTTGCCCACGGGCGTCACTTGCAGCTTGTCCACCTTCTTCTTGGTGATGATGTCCAGCCCCCAAAAGGTGAAGAAGAGGTCGGCTTCGATGCCCATCATGCGCGCGGCGTTGGCCAAAACCAGCCCCGGATAGGCCATATCCAGGCTGCCTTTGGAGCAGATGATCGCCAGCTTGCGCGGTTTCTCTTGCTCTTGCATGGGAAAATCTCCTTGGTGTGCTTGTTCCGTGTGATCTTCCAGGCAGCGCGTAACTGCCTGGAAGATCGCCGCTGCCGGGAAGGTCGCCGCCGGAAGGTGGGTTAGATGCAGCCCTTGGGCTTGCCCAAGCCGGCGATGCGCGCCACCTTTTTGGCGGGGCCTTTGGGAAAGAGTTCGTAGAGTTCTTTGGTCTCCACACCCGATTTTTTGGTGATGGTGCGCAGGGTGGGCGATTGGCCCGACGCGGCAAACTCGGCGCGCACAAAGCGGATGACGGCCCAGTGGCGCTCGGTCAGGGGGTCAATGCCCTCGTCGCGCGCCAGCACCTCGGCGATCTCGGGCGTCCAGGCGTTGGGGTCGGTCATAAAGCCTTCGGCGTCAAACTTCACAGGCAGGTCGAGTACGGCGGTCATGGGTGCTACGTCCTTTCGCGCAGCGGCGGCGTGCCGCGTGGTGAATCTAAGGGAACGACAAGGGTGACAAGGGTCACGACACCGTGACGACAGGTCAGGTGGTGGTGGGCGTCTGCGCGGCGATGCGCTTGAGCATGGCCATGGTCAAGGCGAGACCGCGGCGCACTTGGGGGTCGCGCATCTCGCGCAGCAGCCCCCACAGGCCGCTGGGCAATTCCTGTGCGCCGGTCTCCTGATAGGCGGCGGTCAAGTTGCGCACCAGCTGCATCATCTCCGGCTGGGTGAGGGCCTTGACCGTGTTGAGAATGGTGACGATGTTGTCGCCCAGCAGGCGCACATCCTCTTCGCTGAACGCGGTGACGATGCGGTCGGCGACATAGAAGCTCTGGCGCGCAAAGCCGAAATAGCCCTTCTGCTCCAGCTGGTCCAGCACGGTGACGGCTTGGGCGAACATCTCTTTGGTGATGGGGCCGAGGTCGCGGCCCAGGTCTTGCAGGCTCTCCAGCTGGTCCAGCAGCGCGTTGACGCTGTGGGTGTTGCGCGCCAGCCGCTTGAGCAGGTGGAGCACATCCTCCAGCTGGACATAGGCCTGGATTTCCTCCAGCTGGGCGACGATGACGGCGTAGAGGTCGCGCGCCACGGGCATCAAGTCGCTTTGCAGGTCCTCCATCTCTTGGCGGCGGCGGCGCGCGGCGTAGGCTTCCTCGGCCAAGAACTCCATCTGCTCGCCCAGGCGGGCGACCTGGGTCGCCAGGGCGTCTAGGCGGCTCTCCAGCCGGCGCAGGCGCGCGCTGTCGCTGAGGGCGGCGTCCCCGTTGGCAAGGGGGTCGGGGTCCGGCGCAGTCACGGGGACCGCAGCAATCTCTTGAACGGCGGTGGTCATGGTCTCCTCCCCGGTCGCGCCTAGCGCCATTTGCCGGCCATGCTCATCTGGGCTGGGATGGGCAATTCCTTGCCCTTGAGCAGCAGGTGCCAGTACATCCAGCGGAACATGAGCTTGCCCCAATGGTTGACCCGCGACTCTTGGAGCAGGCCGAAGGGGCCGATGCCGGGCAGCGGGAACTTGCCGGGCAGCGGCTCCACGTCGTAGTTGAAGTCAATCAAGAAGCCCTTGCCGAAGCCCGACTCGATGTAACAGTTGGCGTGCCCGTCGAAGGTGGGGCGCAGCTCCAGCCCGTCCACATAGCGCAGGAAGTTGTCAATGAAGCCTTCCACCTGGAAATGTGCCACCGAGCCGGCTTTGGAGGAGGGCAAGTCTGTGGCGTCGCCCAGCACAAAGACGTTGTCGAAGTGTTTGGCCTTGAGGGTGTGCTTCTCGGTGGGCACAAAGTGCAGGTCGTCGCCCATGCCAGAGCGCTCGATGGCGTCCGACCCCATGTTGACGGGGATGGAGACCAGCAGGTCATAGTCCACCTGTTGACCGTCATAGGAATGGAGCGACTTGGCGTCGGGGTCGACGCGCTCCACGGCAAATTCCGGGACGACCTGGATGCGCTTTTCGGCGAGGATGTCGCCCAAGATGGCGGAGGCGCGCGGCTTGGTGAAGGCGCCGGGCAGCGGCGTCACCAGCGTCAGCTCCACGCGCTCGCGCAGCCCCTGTTCGTGGAAGAACCAATCCGCCAAGAAGAGAAACTCCAGCGGCGCGACGGGGCACTTGATGGGCATCTCGGCAATGTGGACCACCAGCCGCCCGCCTTCCCAGGTCCGCAGATGTTTTTGCAGCGCGGTCGCGCCGTCCACGGTGTAAAAGTCGAAGATGCTCTTGCGCCATTCATGCTCGTGCAGCCCCGGCGTCTCGTCGGGCACAATGCGCGAGCCGGTGGCGATGATCAAATAGTCGTACTCCAGGATGCGCCCCTCCTTGACCAAGCGCACGCGGTTTTGGTCCGGCTCGATGACCTCGATGGGCGAGATGATGACCTGGACGCGGCGGGGCAGGAAGTCGCGCTTGGGCTTCATCACGTCGGCTTTGGCATAGATGCCGAAGGGAATGAACAAAAAGCCGGGCTGGTAGTAGTGGGTCTCGTCCATATCCACCACGGTGATGCGCCAGTCCGGCTCCAACTCGTGGGCCAAGCGGTTGGCGACCATGGTGCCCGCGGTGCCTGCGCCCAAAATGAGCAAACGTTTCATGGCAATCGCTCCTTCGGAAATGGTTCGCGGTCCGGGCTGCCCCTGCTGGGCGTGCGCCGGGACCGGTACGGTCATGCGCTTGGGGGTGCACCGCCGAGTAAGCGGCGCTCCTGGAGCAGGCAGCCCACCACATCCGCCACCCGCTGCACCAGCCCCAGCACGCGCGCCTGTTCGGCCTCGCTCAAGGTAAAGACTTCGTGGATGTGGGCTTCCAGCAGCTCGCGCGGGACGCCCAGCTCCTGGGCCAGCGCGGCGCGGCGGGCCGGGGCGGGGGGCCACACGGGCGGCGCAATCCCCCCGGCGATCAACATGGCGTACAGCTCGCTGCCCACGCGGATGAGCGCGCGCGTGAGCAAGGGGCCGGCGTGGCTTTCCACCCAGACGGGCTGGAGACCGGGCGCTTGGCCCAGGCGCGCCCACATCTCCAAGCAGCGGGCCTGCGCGCTGGGGTGCGTCTCCAGCGCGGCATAGAGACCGCAAGGGCGGCTGGGGCGGGTGAGCGGCTGCCCGTCCAGGTCTACGATCAACAACATGACGCCCAGCGCGTCCGCCATCACATCCTGCAACGGCTGCACGCAGGCCAGGGGGAAGTCGGGCGCGGGGCGGGGCGCGGCAGGGGCGTGGGTCGTGCCCAGCCATTGCTGGACCGCGGCGCGCGGGAAGCGCCACTGGTTGCCCACCTTGAGCGCGGGAATGCGCCCGGCGTCCGCCATGCGATAGATGGTGGTGCGGTCAATCTGGAGCAGGTCGGTCAGTTCGCGGGTGGTGAAGAAAGCGCTCATGCGGCGTCTTCCGGTTGGAATTGGTGCAACGGATGCAGTAGCTGCATTAGCTGCGCCGGTGGAAAGTCGCATTCGGTCAGATTTGATGCACCGGCTTGCTGCCAAGCATCGCGCATCTCCGTCGCCGCCGCATGGGGCAAGCGTCCCGACTTGGGGGGGACATTTGTCCTTTCTTTCACAAATGCCTTTGCCAAGCGCCGACGGCGGGACAGGCGCGGGGACGCTGCGCAGGAGGGGTGCGCCACGCCCTTGCTGGGGCGCGCAGCCCTGGGCTGGTTGCCGGAGGCAAGCGTTGCGTCTGCGCCGTGATGCGCTCGTACGCCTTGCTGAGGACTTACGTCTTGCTGAGGACTTACGTCTTGGTGAAGAGGAACAAGCCGCAGGCGTAATCGCTGTTGTCCAGCGCGGTGAGCGCCGCGTCTTCCTCATAGCGCCCGTCGTCGTGCACCGCGGAAAACTCCACCAGCGCCAGGGCGGAAAAATACTCCAGAATGGTCGGCACGGCGTGGATGCGGTGGGCGTTGAAGCAGACGCGCGGGCGCCCCACCGGCACGGCAAAGTAGAGCTGCCCGCCCGGCGCCAAGACGCGAGCCAACTCGGCGCAGGCTTGGCGCGTGCCCTGGGGGTTGAGCGGGTCGCCATAGCGCCCCAAGCCGATATGCTCCGCCACATGCAGACACGACACAGACGCCAACGCCCCGTCGGCGAAGGGCAAGTCCAGGATGTCGCCCGCGCGCGGGGTCAAGCCCGCAAGGCTCGCCTGCAACGGGCGATAGTCCACAAAGGTGACGGGCAGCACCGCGGCGAGCAAATTGACGAAGATGGTCTGGGACGCAATGTCCACATGGTGGGCGGGGCGCTGGGCGACAATGCGGCGCATGGCCCAGCCATTGACATAAAAATAATGGGGGTCAATGCTGGAAGTGGCAGTGCGGTCGTGGAGTTGCGGGTAGGCATCCGCCAGGCGCAGCGGCTCCGCGCCGGGCAGCTGGGTGTAGCGACGCCATTCCGCTATGTAGTGGGGATAGCGCCGCAGCCCGCGCAGCGCGACCAGCGGGTCGCAGACGGGCGCCAGCCAGCGGTGGAATAAGTGGCGTACAATGCGTTTGAGGGAGGCGCGTGGTTGCGCGCGCATTGGCTCTTTCCTTTCGCGGTCTTGTGTGATTGCTGCCGATCTTGCGCGCAGAGTATACCTGCGGAGGTGCCCGGGGTCTAGCGCCACCCGCGCCGGGGAGGCACTGCCTTGAACAGGAGCGGGCTGCCTGCTATACTGTGTCGCGATACGCATGGATATGTACCCATGCAATTGAGTAGGTACTTGGCGAAATAGGAGCGCGTGGTATGGCAAAACAAATCGTCATCCGAGCTTCCGAGGGGCACAGAACCTTCGGCAAGCTCTTGCGCCGAGTCTACAGCTCGGATGAGCATCTGGTGGTGGAGCGGGATGGGTTTCCGGTGGCGGTGTTGCTTTCCTATCAGGAGTATCAGGCCTTGCGCCGCCAACAGAATCTGGCCGACCTGGAGCAGACCAACCGAGAGCTAAGCCGAGAAGCTGAGCACGCGCAACTCAGCGAGGAGGACTTTTTCCACGAACTGAGACAGGTCCGCCAGGAACTGTTTGCGGAACGTTATGATCCCGGCAGCGCCGCCTAGAAGACTGCGTGTCATGGTGGATACCAGCGTGCTGGTGGCGGGGTTGGTCTGGCCGCGCTGGCCCTACGAGGTGCTGCGCCACGCGCTGCGCGAAGATTTCCGGCTGGTGTTGGCGCCGGTGATCGTAGCCGAATCTCGGCGTATCATCACCCGCAAGTTTCCCAACTTTCTGGCACGCATAGACGATTTCTTGCTGCGGTGGCCCTATGAATTGCAGCGCGATCCCACTCCACAGGACGTGATGGCTCATCAAACTCTCCTGCGCGACCGCAATGACATACCCATCGCTCTGGCGGCTATCCAGGCCCAGGTAGATTGCTTCGTCTCTGAGGACAAGCACTTTACCCAGCACACCCCCGCCACGGCCGAGCTGCACCGACGGCTCCCTGTCCTACTATCCGGGATATTTTTACGTGTCCATATGGGATGGTCGAGCCGTGCGCTGGATGCGGTGCGCAAACGGAGTTGGATGGAGATTGACTCCGCTGCGCCGGGCCACTCCTAGCCTACACACTTCTCTCACCCGGAAAGGCCGACTTGCCATGCCCGTCGA
This sequence comes from uncultured Litorilinea sp., assembly GCA_937922105.1. Lineage (GTDB taxonomy): Bacteria > Chloroflexota > Anaerolineae > Caldilineales > Caldilineaceae > QEUY01. The sequence goes on along the minus strand of CAKZVN010000320.1, from coordinate 18,710 downwards.
CTTTGGGACCTTGCGCCGCAGCCTCAACGGACTGCAAGCCTTTGTCTGCACCCCCTTCGACGCCACGGGCGCGCCGGACTTGGACGCGTTCCGGCGTCGCGTCGCCGCGAGCCTGTGCGCCGGTCCCAGCCGGCCCGCGGGCTGCTTCGTGGCGTGCGGCGCGGGCGAGTTCTTCTCGCTCCACCCCACCGAATGTGGCGCGCTCATCCAGGCCGCGGCCGCGGAGTTGCAGGGCCGCGTGCCGCTGGTAGCGGGCGTGGGACACGGCACGCCCCTGGCGGTGGAGGCCGCGGTCGCCGCCGAACGCGCCGGCGCGGACGCACTCTTGCTCTTCCCGCCCTATCTCACCCCCGCGCCCCAGGCCGGGCTGCTCGCGCATGTGAGCGCGGTGGCGCGCGCAGTGGGCATCGGCGTGATCGTCTATCACCGCGACAACGCGGTCTTCGCCGAAGAGACGCTCCTGCGCTTGGCCGAGATCCCCAACGTGATCGGCGTCAAGGACGGGCACGGCAACCTGCCCAGCCTGGAGCGCGTGCGCAGCCTGGCGCCCGATCGCCTGCTCCTCATCAACGGCATGCCCTCGGCGGAGATGTATGCGCCGGGCTACTTTGCGGCGGGCATTGGGGCCTATTCGTCGAGCGTGGTGGATTTTCTGCCCGCGTTGGCGTGGGCCTATTACCACGCGCTGGTCGCGCAGGACGACGCCACGGTGGCGCGGCTCCAGGCGCAATTCTTCCGCCCCTACACCGCGCTGCGCGGGCTGGTCCCCGGCTACGGCATTGCGCTGGTCAAGGCCGCGCTGCGGCTGCTGGGCGAGCCGGTGGGCGGCGTGCGCCCGCCCTTGCAGGACCCCACGCCCGACCACGAAGCCGCACTCGCCGCGCTGCTCGCGCCCTGGGCCGTCGCATCCCCCACCGGGTGACCACGCGCGAAGAGCGGCCAGGCTCCTGCGCCGAGGAAGTGGGGGCGCGGCGTTTTTTGTGGTATTCTAGGCGGCGCGCCCGCTTGCCGGGGGCGTTGCCTACCGGCCCCTTGCCACGGAGTGTTTACCCATGTCTGATGCGACCTCGACCTCGTCCGATGCCGCCGCGCAGAGGGCACTTGCCCCCGCGCCTACCTTGCACCCGGCCCACGAATGGGTGGTAGAGCATGACGACCGCCGCCTCTTTATCGTACTCTATATCGGTTTGGCCCTGTTGTTGAGCATTTGGATCAGCCTCTTTTGGCTGGTGGTGATGGTGGGGGTACATCTGCTCTTCGAGTTGGTGCGCCAATCCCATCTGCGCCGGCGGCCCGCGGCGGTGCTCGCCCACGCGCTGTGGGAGATCAAGCTGGACATCGGCTTGGTGCTGTTGTCGCTGGTCTTTGCCCTGTACATGGAGGTGGTGGTGGGCGTGCTGGGCTTGAACGCCGCGGCGCGACTGGGCAGCGCGGCCAAGCTGGGCGCGCGCGGGGTGCGCTTTGCCGCCTGGGAGCGTACCTTGCGCGGGATTCTCTTGGCCGCGGACGACGCGGTGCAGGTCTTGCGCCTCTTGGCAAGCCGCGGCAGGCGGGCGGCCCCCTCCCCCGCGCAGGGCGGAGCGGACGCCGGGGAGACCGCGCCGGCTTGGGGGCTGGGCGACTGGCTCAGCGTGGGGCTGGTGGTGGTGAGTCTGGCGCTCTTGTTGGTTGCGCCCTGGCTCACAGGCCAAACGCCCGCGCAGATCCACGCCACCCTGCTCGCCGAGTTGCAGCCCTTCCCCGTCCCAGAATCGGCGCGCTGACGATGCGTCCCCCATGCTCGGCCCGCCTGCACCCCCTCCTCACCACGCCCAGGGTTGGGGGAGCCGGGGCAGGGTTCAACTGCACCAAAATCTTGGGGACGCCCCCCGCCGAAAAACATGCTTGACAGCCGCACGGCCCTGTGCTACAAGTGAACGTACATACCGGTTGATTCGACACAATCCCAATCTCGCTGCTCTGTTCGCTTCGCGTTTGCGCCGTGTGGACGCTGCCACGTTCCCCCGTGAGCACGTTCGCACGCCGGTTTGGGTCGCTCGACAACGGGTCCGTTCTCCTCGCCGATTGCTCCCTACCCGTTGTTCTTCAATAGAGCGCACGCGCGGTGTCGTGGGCCGTGTGGGCCATGCCGCCGTGCCGTTTGGCTTGCCCGAATGCCCTGCCGTTTTTCACCCACCGTCCAGCCCATGCCGCAATTGAATCACTGGAGGAACCCATGACCGAGACCCCACAAGCGCCCCGGAACCTGTCGCGTCGTGCGTTCTTGCGCGGCACAGCGGCGGGCGCAGCCGCGCTCACTGTCTTGCCCATGCTCGCGGCCTGCCAAGTCGCCGCGCCCACCGGCGGCGCGGCGCCTGCTGCGCCCGGCGGCCCCGAAGAGATCGAGATGTTGGCCTTTTGGTGGTCCGATTCCCCGCGCGACGCCCAGGTCTTGATCAACGTCTTCACCGCCTTTGAGGAGCGCCACGAGGGCGTCAAGATCACCTTCGACGACACCAGCGGCCAACACCTGGAAAAGCTCATGACCAACATGGCCGCGGGCACCCCGCCCGACATCTTCGCCGTCCACGTGGCGTGGATGGTGCAAGTCGCCGAAGCCGGTCAACTGGTGGACTGGACGCCCTTCGCCGAGGCCCACCCCAACGCCAACCTGGACGACTTCTTCCCCGCCCAGCTGGGCTTCTACACCTACAAGGGCGGCCTCTACGCCATGCCCTACTACTCCGGCCCCAGCTGCATTTGGTACAACGAAGACATCTTCCGCGAAAAGGGCCTCAAGACCCCCTGGGAACACGAGCAAGAAGGCACCTGGACCTGGGAAACCCTGCGCGAACTGGCGCGCCTGACCTCCGGCGGCACGGGCATGGACCGCATCATGGGCTGGGACGCGGCCCAGAACCCCTCTGCCATTCACTACTACCTCTGCGTGCCCTGGTGGACCAACGGCGTGGAGTTCATCAACGCCGAGGAGACTGAATGGCTCTTCGAGCAGGAGGGCATCATCGAGGTCATCCAGTGGCACCAGGACATGGCGCTGATTGACAAGTCGCTGGTCATGCCCGCGGACTTGCAAGGCGTGACGCGCATGTTCGACACCGGGCGCTTAGCCATGGCTTGGGGCATCAAGGCGCACGCGGTCTCCATCCCTGGCGACAACTTCACCGTGGGCCATGCGCCCACGCCCAAAGGCGTTGCCGGGCGCATCAACCGCGACGGCCCCAACGGCGTCGGCTCCGCCACCGGCTCCAAGCACAAGGACCTAGCCTTCGAATTCGGCCTCTTCATGGGCGGACCAGAGGGCGCGCCCTATTACCTGGCGTCGGGCCGTTCCTTCCCCGTGCGCCAATCGCTCAAGGATTCCGAGCACTTCTACAACGCGCTGCGCCCCTTCGAGCGCGCCGAGGTCCATCTGGAAGCCGCGCAGACAGTGCGCAATTGGCGCAACCCTGGGCAAGCCGCCGAGTGGGGCCGCGTCTTCAAGGCCGCGATTGACGAAGTGTTGCTGGGCGCCAAGACGCCGGAAGCCGCGCTGCGCGAGGTCAAGCCGGAGATGGACCGGCTGCTCAAATTCTAGCGCGCCGCAGGAGCGGGGGCGCCGAACCCCGCCGCGTGTGCGCAGTTGTATCCGCAGCGGATTCACTCCCGCAGAGGACGTCGTTCGGCTCAACCACCTTCCAGGAAGCGCGCCGCTTCCTGGAAGGTGGTGCAGCAGGCACGTCCCATGCGCCAACCAAGAGGCTTCGTGGCATGTCCATCTCACTTGGCGCCAACCCGGCAACCCCCGCCCTGACGCGGCCGCGACGGCGCAGCGCCTTCCGTCGCCGCCAGGAATTGGCGGGCTTTCTCTGCATCTTGCCCTGGCTGATCGGCTTTTTGGCCTTCAAGTTCGGGCCGATGGTGGCATCGTTGATCATCGGCATGACCCAGTGGGACGCGCTGCAAGCCCCGCGCTGGGTCGGCCTGCAAAACTTCGAGGCCATGCTCAACGACCCGCGCTGGTACACCGCGCTCTACAACACCGCGTACTTGAGCTTTCTCTCGGTGCCCGCGCAGCTGGGGGTGGCGTTTCTCTTTGCCCTCATGCTCAACGAGAAGCTGCGCGCCATGCCCCTCTTTCGCACCATCTTCTACCTGCCCTCGCAGACGCCGCTGGTGGCGACGGCCTTTTTGTGGAACTGGATTTATCACCCCGACTTCGGGCTGGCGAATGCGCTTTTGAACGCGGTGGGGCTGCCCGCGCAAAACTGGCTCTTCGACTTGCAGCTGGCTAAACCCTCCCTCATCCTCATCACCCTGTGGTCGGGGGTGGGCGTGCCCATGATCATCTTTTTGGCTGGGCTGCAAGGCGTGCCCCAATCGCTCTATGAAGCCGCCTCCATTGACGGCGCGGGCGCCTGGGCGCGCTTTCGCCATGTGACGCTGCCCATGGTCAGCCCCGTGATCTTCTTCAACCTCATCATCGGCATCATCGCCTCGTTCCAGGGCTTTTTCACCATCGTCTTCTTGACCACGGGCGGCGGCCCGGTCTACGCCACCCTCATCTATGTGGTCTACATCTACTTCCGCGCCTTCCAAGACTTCAAGATGGGCTATGCCGCCGCGCTGGCTTGGGTCTTGCTGTTGATCATCGTCGCCATGACCGCGGTGCAATTTGCGCTGGCCCGGCGCTGGGTCTATTACGAAGGAGCCGACCGTTCATGAGCAGCCGCCTTGCCCCTTCCATGCCCTTGCAGGACCCCGACGCCACGGCGGTGGCGCGCGCCCGCGCCCGGACTCGGCGCCGCGCCAAAGAGCTCTTCCTCTACACCGTGCTCATCACCCTCTCCATCGTCTATCTGCTGCCCCTCTATTGGATGATCAGCACCAGCCTCAAAAAGACGGGCAGCGAGATGGTCTTCCCGCCCCAGTGGTTCCCCAACCCCGTCGTCTGGACCAATTATGTGGATGTCTTCCAGCAAGTGCCGGTGGTGCTCTACATCCGCAACTCGGTGATCATCGCGGGCGTGGCGACCTTCTTCGGCGTCCTGACCGCCAGCCTGGCGGGCTACGGCTTTGCCCGCATCCGCTTTCCGGGCCGCGACTTCTTCTTCGCCTGTTGCATCGCCTCGCTCATGTTGCCCGAGATCGTCACCCTCATCCCGGAATTCATCCTCTTCCGTCGTCTGGGCTGGGTCAACACCTTCTACCCCTTGATCGTGCCGTGGAGCTTGGCGGGCAGCGCCTTTGCCGTCTTCCTCTTCCGCCAATACTGCATGACCATTCCCCTCGAGCTGGACGAAGCCGCGCGCGTGGACGGGGCCAACACCTTCCAAATCTGGTGGGGGATCATCCTGCCCCTCTCCAAGGCGGTCTTGGCGACGCTGGCAATCCTCAGCTTCACCCACCACTGGAACGAGTTCCTGCGCCCGCTCATCTATCTGGGCCGACCTGAGCTGCGCACGCTGGCGATCGGGCTGCGCGCCTTTCGCGGGGAATACCAGCTGGCGTGGAACTATATGATGGCGGTGGCGCTGATCATGCTGATCCCCATCCTGGTGCTCTTCTTCGTGGCCCAACGCCAGTTTGTCCAGGGCATCGTCATGACGGGGATCAAGGGGTAGACCGGGGGCAGCGACGTGCTACCCGCTCGTCGCCCTGAAGGCAGTGCAGGGTCCCCTCGTCGCATGGCCCGTTGCCGGGCGCGCAAGGGGATGCTTCGGCTGTGCCTCAGCACGACGAGTCACCTCGACCTCCGTCACCCATTCACCAAGACACCCGTCACCTCACCCAACAACCTAGAGCCCCAACAACCTAGAGCAGGAGCGTGTTATGCAACCCTTACGCGGGCAAGTCGCGATTGTCACCGGCGGCGCGCGCGGGCTGGGCCGTGCCTATGTGCTGCGCCTGGCTCGGCTGGGCGCGCACGTGGTCGTGGTGGATGTGGACCTCAACGCCGCGGCTGAGTTCAACGAACCCCTGAGTGCGCCCACGGTCATGGCGGAAGCCGAAGCCTTCGACGTGGAGGCGCTGGGCGTCCAAGCCGACGTCACCGACCCGGACGCGGTCGGCGCCATGCTCACCCAAACTCTGGAACATTTCGGCCGCGTGGACATCTTGGTCAACAACGCCGGCGGCGCGCTGCGCCCCGTGCCCAACCACAGCGCCGTGACCGAGGACTTGGAGCATTACCGCTATATCATGGACATCAACCTCACGGGCACCATCCTCTGTTGCCAGGCCGCGGCACGGCCCATGATGGCGGCGCGGCGCGGGCGCATCGTCAACGTGGCGTCGCAAGCCGGCATGTGGAGCGGGCGCGACGGCGGCGTCATGTCCTACAAAGTCGCCAAGGCGGGCGTGATCCACTATACCCGCGTCCTGGCTGCCGAGTTGGGGCCGTACAACGTCAACGTCAACTGCATCGCGCCGGGCTATATCCTCTCCTCGCGCGCCATTGCCGGCGGGCGCGACCGCGGCGAAACGCGCGAGCGCCTGTTGGCCCAGATTCCCCTGGGCCGCCTGGGCGTGCCCGAAGATTGCGCCAAAGTCGTCGAGTTCTTGGTCACCGACCTCTCCGACTATGTGACGGGCCAATGCATCCCTGTCTGCGGCGGCTACGTGGCGTGGTGAGGGGAAAAGGCGTATGGCTCACCCGTGGGCGGCGGCGCTTGGCTGGGGGGCGGCTTCGCCGCTACAATAGGTGCACCCAATCCACACCCACCCCAGGAGGTAGCGCATGACGGTTCGCTGGGCGCTGATCGGCGCGGGGCGCCACCCGCAGCTTCGCATCGCCCCCGCCTTTGCCCTCTCGCCCAGCAGCGAGCTGGTGGGCGTCTGGAGCCAAACCCACGCCAATGCCCAGGCCTTGGCCCAGCGGCACGGCGTGCCGCGCGCCTACGCCACCCTCGCCGAGTTGTGGCAGGACCCCGCGGTGGACGCGGTCTTCATTGCCACGCCCAACCGCCTGCACGCCGACCATACGCTGGCAGCCGCGGCGGCGGGCAAGCATGTGTTGGTGGAAAAGCCCATGGCGACCGCTGCCGCGGCTGCACGTGCCATGGTCGCGGCCTGCGCCGCCGCGGGCGTCCGCCTGGGCGTCGCCTTTCATCTGCGCCACCACCCCGCCCACCAAGCCGCGCGCCGTCTCATCCGAAGCGGTGAAATCGGCGACATCGTCTATGCCGGCGGTCAGTATGGGCTGTTTGCCTTCACGCCGCCCGCCATTCCCAACTCGGCCTGGAAGAGCGACCCCGCCCTGATGGGCGACGCGGGCAGCCTCATGGGCATGGGCGTGCATGTGATTGATATCCTGGTGGATTTGCTGGGCCGTCGCGTGGTGGAAGTCACTGCGCTCATGGAAGAGACCAGCCCCGCGCGCCCGCTGGAGATGCTCACCGTGGCGACGCTGCGCTTCGACGGCGGCGCTTTGGCGACGCTGGTCTCCAGCGCGCGCTTTCCCTATAGCCGCAACGATCTGGTGCTCTACGGCACGCGCGGGCGCATCGTCTGCGCCGAGACGGTCAACATGCCGCCCACCGGTCATCTGGAGATCACCACGCCGGAGCCGCCTGCCGGCGCGGGGCATACCACGCGCACCTTCCACTATGCGCCGTGGGACAACTTCGCCAACGAGTTGGAGGCCTTCAGCCGCGCGGTGGAAAGCGGCGCCGACTTCGCCCCGTCGGGCGCGGAGGGGGTCCACAGCGTGGAGGTGAGCGACGCCATCATCGCCGCCGCGCGCAGCGGGCGCACCGTGCGCCTTGCCGCCTAGCGCGCCGCCCGTTGCGCCGGGCGTATCGCCGCCCGCTTTCGGCTGCCGAGCCGGTGGCAGCTCACCCAAACCCGAAAACTTTTCGGGTTTCCCCGAGGGATGCAGGGCGCGCCACAACCCGGCTAGCGGCTTGGGCCGCCGGGCGCGTCACGCTTTGGCGCGCGTGGTTTGAGGGTGGACGGGCCGAACAACCACTTGCGCCGGGGGGCAGTCGCCCCCCGGCGCGGTCATGCAGCCCAGGCGACACCTGGCGGCGCTTTACTCCAGCGGGTAGAAGATCAGGTCCTCGTCTTCGAAGAGGTCTGCCGGCGCCTCCACCAAGATCAGCTCATCTTCCTCGCCGAACTCGAAGACCAACTCCAGCGGCTCCAGGATGTTGCCCTCCTGGTCGCCCAAGAGAGTCAGGGTCAGGCGCTCGTCGCCCAGTGCCCACTCACCATAGACCGTGTTGGTCTCCTCTTCGTCCGTGAGGGTGAAGGAGCCGTCGGCAGCCAGGGCCAAGAAGAGGCGCAGCGTCTCTTCGTCCTCGCCCACGATCTCGGTCACATAGGTGGCGAGGATTTCGACCGCGGCTTCTTCCACCACCGGCGTCAAGGAAAAGCGGGACAGCGGATAGAGGGTGACCGTCCCGACGGTGAGTTCGCCGGTTTCGCCCACCTGCAACGCCACGACGATGGGGTCCTCATACTCCTCCTCAGGCGTGCCGGTGAATTCCAGCGTCACCACGCCTTCGCCCTCCTCGCTCCACTCCACGCGCCAGGCGCCCAGCTCAAAGCTGGGCGCCTGCAGGTCGAGATAGTCGCTGGAGAGGCTGGCGCTGCCGTCCTCCACGAGGTTGAGCACATACAGCACCTGCGCGCCGTCGTCGTTGGTGATCAGGCTCGAGAGGTAAACACCGCCCACGGGGATTTCGACGGTTGCGCCGTCCGCGGTGCTGCCGTAGGCAGCCGAGTCCGCGGCATAGAAAATGATGTCGTCGGCGTAGAGTTCGTCGCCGAAACCGCCCACCAAGACCAGGGTGTCGTCGGCATCCCAGAGCAGCTCCAACTCGATGACTTCGTCCAGCGTCTCCCCCTCCATGGTGAGCGCGGTGAGCAAGACGCCCGCCTCGCTTTCCGCATAGGTTCCGGTGAGGGTCAGCGTGGTCTCGATGTCGGGGAAGATGATCGTCAATTCAAACGAGCCGTCAGCGAAGAACGCCAGGGTGGTGACCAGATCGGCGATGGCGGTCTCCAGCACATCGGACTCGAAATAGGCCAAGAGGGTGACCGCGGCGCTCTCCTCGGCGGGCGCCTGAGCCGCGCCCTGGGTGGGCGGGACCTGGGCAGGCGAGGCTGCCCAGAGGGGGAGAGGTCGCGCCACCATGGATAGAAGCGGCGCCACAGCCAACAGCAGCATCCAGACCGCGCGGTGCAACACAGTCAACGAGCGGTTGCGCATAGATCAAGTCTCTCTTTCCGGGTAGTAGGATGGAAACTAGGGCGGACAGGCAGCGCGATTGCAAAGAGACATTCCTATGCGCGCCGCAGCGTATCATACGGCCTGGGCTGGCGGCTTGTCAACCAGGAGGGGGCATTGCCGGCGGAGGGTTCTCCACTCAGGGCGAGCCGGCGGGGTGTCCGCCGGGACCCTTCGCCGTGCTCGACGCGGGGGCGGTGTTGCGATCTTGCGGACAGGGCCTAGCGGCCCCAGAAGTTCATGCTGCGCGCCTTTTGGCTGTTCTCCACCAGTTTCCAATCCTGCACGTCCGTCATGGACTTGCGGGCGTTGAGTTCCTGGATGTACGCCACGGACTGGCGGATGTAGTCCACCCACTTGGCGGGGGCTTGCGGCTCGGTGTTGTTGCGGAATTCGATGATGACGCCGGTCCGTTTGCCGGGCAGGTCGCTGCTCACCTTGTCCAGCTTGCCCGCCTTTTTGTTGATGTTGCCCATGCTCTCCAGATGTTCGGCGTAGCCCTGTTGTTGGGCATAGGCGGAGGCGCCGCTGAGTTTGTCTTCGCCGTTCGCCATGCTGGCGAGCCAGTCGCGGCGCGTCAGGGGGAAGTAGATCACGCTGCGCGTGGCTTTGTCGCCCTTGATGCCGCGACCGTAGACCGGGTCGTCCAGGTTCATGGGGGTGGGGGAGGCCTCGCGCAGCACCTGGTCCACCAGGGCGACGAAGGCTGCCGAGTTGTCGGTATTGCCGTCTTCCGAATGTTTGCGCCCGCCGTATTTGCGCCGCTCTTCCAGCGGCAACATGTCGAACATGGTGGCGAAGTCGGTGCGCGCCAGGAATTGGGTGTTGACTTTGGCGTAGTCGGCGGCGAGGTCGTAGTCGTCCTTGCCGTTGCTGGTCATGACCTGTTTGTCCTTGGCGGAGTATTCCTTGTTCATGAGGGCGTAGCGCACGATGAAGGCCAAGAGCGCCTTCAGTTCGTTGCTGCCTTCCACCTTGGACTTGATGACGGCATTGACCATGGTCATGGCGGCGGCGCTGCCTTTGAAGTGGCCCACCCCCTGTTGGCGTTCGGGGTCGCTGACGCGGTTGTTGCGCGCCACATCCTGGAAGAGGTCCCACAGTTGGTTGAATTTGATGCCGGCGGTGATCTGGGCCGCGGCGGACATATCCCGCGCCCCGTTGCTCTTGATGCCGGGCTGGATCTCGATCTCGGCGTGGGCCGGGTTGCCGGTGGCTTCGGAGAGGAAGAAGGAGTCGCGGTCCTTGAAGGCGTAGAGTTGGGCCACGTGCATCATCAAGCTCATGATCACGTCGTCCAACTCCGCGGGCTTGATGTCGTCCGGCAGGGGCGGGTCAATCACCCATTCGATTTCGGCGCCCACCGCGTTGCTGCTGTCGTCGGTGGAGAGCTTGATGTGTCCGTCGGTCAGATGGTCGTGGGCCTTGCGAAAGCGCTCGTGCTTGCGGCCCGGCTGGGGCGGGATATAGCCTTCGCGCGGGCCGGCGGGCGGGCGCGGCTTTTTGGTGAAAAAGTTCTTCACCCCGCGCCCAAAGTTCTTGAGCGCCGTCCCCACCCCTTTTTTCTGGGGGGTGTCGGGCACATTTTTGACGATGCCCCAGCGGGTCTGGAACTCGAAGCCGATGGCGCGCTGCACCACCCCGTCCTCTGTGCGTTGGGCGACGGCGGGGGCCGTTTTGCGCGCGACTTTGGGGCCGTTTTGTTGCACCACGTGGGTCAATTCGTGGGCCAAGAGATGTTGGCCCCCACGGCTGTTGGGTTGATAGGCGCCGCTGCGAAAGAAGATGTCTTGCCCGGTGGTGAAGGCGCGGGCTTGGATGGTGCGGCTCAGGCGGTCGGCCTCGCGGTTGGTGTGCACTTTGACGCCGCTGAAATCCGCCGCCATCTGCTGTTCCATTTGGCGGCGCACGCCGGCTGCCAATGGGCGCCCGCCACCGCGCGCTCGCTGAATCTCCTGCTCCACCGCCGGCGTGAGCGCGCCCCCCGCCAAGCCCACCCCGCCTTCCGCCGCGCGCTGGAGCGCGCCGCCCAGGGGGGAAGGCGCGGCTTCCTCCGCCGGCGCGGCGGGCGTGGCGCGGCGCTGGATGGCGCGGGTGACCGTATCGGCGACGCGCTCCGCTTCGCGTTCATAGCGGTCGTCTGCCGGGCCGACGGTGAGCTTGGCCTGCACGACCGCGTCCCGCCGTGGGGCCAATAGCCGCGTCACGGCCCGGTTGCCCGCGGCTCGTTGCAAATAGAGCACATCGCGCGCGCTGGGCGCGCGGCCAGCGGCTGCCAGTTGGTGGACCGCCGCCGGCAGGGGCGCGGCGTGGGCAACTTGCCCGGCGCTCTGCGTGCCGGGTTGGGCCGCGGGTTGGTGGGGGGCAGCGGTCGGTGTGGAGGCTTTCTGGCTCATGCGCGCACAGCTCCTGGACAGAGAGGCGGCCCGGCCCCGGGTGAACGCGGCACAGGCAGCAGGCAGACAGCGGATGGGGAGTAAGACAACCTGCGCAGGCACCGGCAACGAGCACGGCGCTCCGCTGAAGTCGGAGTCAATGCCCATAAGCGTAACACGGGCCAGGGCGCGCGTCAAGGGGCTTCGCGCGCCAAAAAAGAGGGCGCCCAACGAGTTTGGCGCAGTTGCAGCCGCGGCGCTCGGCGATGACGAAAGTCATCGTTTGAGCACGGCTGGAGTGCATGGAGACACCAAGCCGCCAGCACCCTAGCCCACCGTCAGGGCGTGGAGCGCGAGGAGCAGGTATTCGGGCCGCGCGGCCGCGTGGCGCTGGAGCTGCGCGGCCGCGACGCGCGCCACGTGGCTTGCCGGCGCAGCCAAAAGGCCGGGCGGCATCTCCGCCAACCACGCGGCCAAGCCCACCGCGGCCGCGTCCACTTCTTCGCGCGCAAAGCAGTCGGCCAACTCGGTCAAGAGAGCCAAGCGGGGCGCATTGCCGCGCAGCCGCCGCGCCAGTTGTTTGTGGGCCGTAGCCAACGCCTGGGCATAGCTGGTGCCCGGCTGGCTGGCGCTGCTGCGCGCCAGGCGAATGTAGGGCGCTTCGTCGCCCACCAGTCGCGCCGCGGCCAAGGCCAACTCGGCGCGCACCGATTCATCCGCGGCCGCGGCCAAGCGCGCCAGGATGGGGTCCAGCGCCTCGGCGACTTGCAAGCGCCCCAGCGCGGTGGCATAGGCCAAGCTCAAGCCTTCGTCGGTGGCGGCTTCCAGGCGGGCCAACAGCTCGCGGCCCACGGCGGCATCGCCCAGGGTGCCCAGTGCGCGCGCGGCGTAGCTTTGCACCGAGCGATAGTCGCTTTCCAGCGCGGCGCGCAGCGCGGGGATGGCGGCGTGATGACCGCCGCGGCCCAGCGCCCACGCCGCCATGGAGCTGAGCGCAGGCGCGCGGCTGTGCAGCGTCTTGACCAGCGCGTCGGTGATGCGCGAGTCCGCGGGCATCCGCGCCAGGGCCTGGATGGCCTCGAAGCGCACGTTGAAGCGCGGGTCTGCCAGGGCTTCCAGCAGCTCATCCACGGTGAGGCGGCTGCCCGGCGCAGCCAGCGCGGCGGTCGCGCTCACCGTGCGCGCCTCGTCCTGGCTGGTGTAGTAGCGAATCAGCGACCCCATGGCGAGGAAGGGGTTGCCGCGCAGGAAGATGCTGGCGACTTGGCGCGTGGAGAGGGGGCTATCCCCGCGCACACGGGCGAAGAGCGCGATGGCAGCCAGGGGCAAGAGCGCGGAGACGGCAAAGAGCGGCACATAGGCGTGCAATTCCACGCCCCACAGCGTGCCCTCCAGACGTCGTGCGGCGTCCAGCGCGCCGCCGCCGGCAAATTGGCTCAGCCCGCTGACCAACCCCACCCAGGCGAAGTAGAGCGCCATGTAGTCCAGCTTGTGTTCGGTGGGGACGACGCTGACGAAGAGCAGGCGACCCGACCCGATGCCCCAGCCCAGGGTGGCGCTGCCCTGCAGGAAGGCGATGCCCAGCGCGGCGGCTAAGCTCCACGTCTGCCCGCCGGGCAAGAGCCACCAGAGCAGCGGCATGCCCACCAAGAGCCAGCCGCCCGCCTGCATCACCGGCTTGGAGCCGTAGCGGTCCGCGGCCCAGCCCCACAAATAGGAAAAGACCAGCATCCCCAACAGGCTGCCCATCTGCACCTGCACCACCTGGGCCGAGGTCAAGCCGGCGCGCTCCTCCAGGTAGAGGGGCAGAAAGGTCGCCAGCGGCGCGGTGCCCAAGATCACCAGCGCCACGCCCAACAGATAGCGGCGAAAGCTGCCGTCGCGCAGCGCGGGGCCGGTCAAAACCTGGCGCCAGCCGCGCGTGGGCAGTTCGGGCTGGGCCGCGCCGCCAGGGATGAAGAGCGACGCCGCCACCGAGGCAAAGCCGAAGCCCGCGCCCACGGCAAAGAGCAGCAGGAAGCCCTCCAAGCCGCTGCTGCGCTCCAGCACTTGGCCCGCAGCCCAGACCGCAAGAAAGCCGGTGGAGGCGGTGGCAATGTTGCTCATGGCGGTGTATTTGCCGCGCACGCGGTTGGGCACAAACTCTTGCACCCAGGGGAAGTAGGCGGTCTCTTCGATGGTGCGCACCACGGCAAAGGACGCAATCACCGCCACAATGTACCAAAAGACCGCGGTGGTGCCGCCCCACGCCGCCACCCACGGCGCTGCCAAGATGAAGAGGGTGACCACCTTGCGCGCGGCATAGAAGATCACGAAGACGCGCTTATAGCCGTAGCGCGCGGTGAAGGGCGCCACCAGCGGCGCCAACACCGAGGAAAAGGGGACCAGCGCCAGGACCAAGCCGATGGCGGTCTTGCTCAGCCCCAGCTGGTTGAGAAAAAGAATGAAGAGCGCGCCGAAGAAGGTCAACTGCGCGTGGACCTGGGCGGTGGCGTTGCAGGCGACGCTCCAGGGCAGGCCGCGCAATTTGGCGACGGTGGTCGGTTCGCGGGACATGGGCAGCGGCTTCCGGCGCGGCGGGCACATCAGGACAGGCGACTCATGGTCCTTATGCTACCACACCCCGCGCCGCAAGCGCACCGCGGGCGCCGCGCAAGGGCGCATCCCGCCTGCAAGCGCCCTGCAGCCCGTGAGGTTAGCGAATTGGGAGATTGGGCTCTGGCAGACGCGCAAAAACGCCCAGGCAGTTAGGAGCTGCCTGGGCGGTGTCAAGAGTCTACAAGGGTCGTGGCGGTCTGAATCCCCTTACGGGGATGGGGTCCTTTCGGACCCTGGCGCACGTGCGCCGGGACGGTCAAACTGTTGGCGTTTCATCGGACACCTCCTTTGCGGGCAGTATACCCTTAACTCGGTGTCCACGAAATCGGATCAGATCCAAACACTCTATCCATCAAAAAAGAATAAGCCCCGAAACGGAGCCTATTCTTCGTCCTAGTTCCGCCTGCAAGAGATGCAAGGAACAGAGGCTTAAAAGTAACTGACATCACCAAACAAGGCGATCTCAAGGCTTAGGTTGGCACCTTCAGCATATGCGAGATCACCGGTGATGTCAAGCCTCTGTCTTTGCACCTCCTTCAAGGCCCGTCTGGGACCCACAGGAGATGTGCAACATGGCGAATACCACTTTCCCCGACGACATTCCTGTTGACATCAACGGCGTCGTCACCGATCCTCTCCGGGCAGGCTTCCAAATTCTGTCCAATTACGAAAGCACCTACTGGCGCGCCCTGGTCGGCAACGACGCCTGGGGGCTGTACGAGGTGCTACGCAGCTTCTGCCACGCCGACAAGGACCAAAAGGCGGGTACCTGTTGGCCTTCAATCAACCTCCTGGCCGCCATCCTGGGCATCAAAGAGCGACGCGTCCTCACCGGCTACCAAAAGGTGGTGCACGGCAAAACCTATACCTACCCGGGCCTGATCGAGATTCTGCAGCAACATGAACTGCTCTTTGCGCGCGAGGAGGGCGAAGGGCCGGATATGCGCTATAAATTCGACGTCGTCCTCACCCCCAAGCTATTGACCCTAGACCAGCTCGCTACCCTGCCGCCCCTGCTGCAACAGAAACATGCCGAACTGGTGGAACGCTGCCGCACAAATCTGGATAACCTCAAGGCGACTCGTCGTCCGGCCCGCGTGGCACAGCCGGAAGCAGCCCCCGCCCCACAGCAAGAGGGGGGTTCGGTAAATTACCGAAGGGGGTCTGGTAATTTACCGGGGGGGTCTGGTAATTTACCGATCGAACAACAACAAAGCAACAATACCCATAACAACAACCACCGAACAATGCGCGCAGCATCGCCGCAAAACGAAGCGCCACCCATCCCCGAGGACGACGCTGTTGTTGCTTTGATAGAACGGGGATTGGGTAAACGCGTTGCACGCCAACTGGTCGACCAGTTTGGCCACGCCCGTATCCGCGAAAAACTGGACTTTCTGGACTTTCTGGAAGAAGTGCATCCGGATCGCATCAAAAACCCGCGTGGTTGGTTGCGCAAGGCGATTGAGGAGGATTATGGCGCCCCCGACGGTTACTTGGACCCGGACAGCCGCGCGCGCGCCCAAGCGGAGGAAGTGGGCAACGACGTCTGGATGGAACGCCAGTTGACCCATCCGGGCATCCGCACGGCCATCCAACGCGAGGTGAAGTTCCTCTGTCGCGATGCGCCGGCCTTTGAGGGGTTGAAGACGGGAGAGATCGGACTGCGCTTCTTGGTTGAGGAGGCGGCGCCGGCAACCATGCCGGATATCGCCGTCTAGACCGTCAACCGACCACCATCCATGCAGTTTTGAGTCTCTCTACGGCGCGTATAGCATGGAGTGGTAACTGTCCGCACTGCGGACACTCGCAGGAGAAAAATATGCCGCGCATTATTGCGCTTGCCAATCAAAAGGGCGGCGTAGGCAAGTCAACCAGCACGCTCAATCTGGGGGCGGCCCTGCAAGAACAGGGCCACCGGGTGTTGCTCATCGACTTGGATCCCCAGGCCTCTTTGACCATGTCGGTGGGCATCGACCCGGAAAGCCTCCAAGAGACCATCTACAGCGTGATCTGCGCTGTCATCGCCGATGCAGAGCATCCAGCCTTGACCGACGTGATCCGTGCAACGGCAGCCGGGGTAGACCTGGCGCCGTCCAATATCGAGCTTTCGGCGGCCGAACTAGATCTCAACAAGGCGACCATGGGCGAGATGATCTTGCGCGAGATTCTGGCCTCCGTGAAGGAGCGTTACGACTTCATCCTCATCGACTGTCCGCCCAGCCTGGGGCTGCTCACGGTCAACGCGCTGGCCGCCGCCGGCGAGGTCATGATCCCGCTCCAGGCCGACTATCTGGCCCTCAAAGGCGTCAACCTGCTCATGAAGACCATCGCCACCGTGCAGCGCAAGATCAACCGGGAACTGAAGATCGCCGGCCTCTTCGCCACCATGGCCGACACGCGCACGCTCCATGCCCGCGAGGTCCTGGCGTCGGTGGACAAGGTGCTGGCCAATCGGGTGCATATCTACAAATCGGTCATCAAGCTCAACGTCCGCCTCAAGGAAGCGCCCATCGCCGGTGAGAGTATTCTCACCTACGCCAGCGACAGCAACGTGGCCGAAGCCTATCGGGCCTTGGCCAGAGAGGTCTTGCACCATGACGCGTAAGCGCGCCCAACTCACCGACGCAACCGCCCAGGCGACGTTGGATGCCGGCGGCATCCTGGATCGCATCGGCGGCGACACCACCGAGCTGGACGTGCGCGAGATTCCCATCGCCCAGATTCGCCCCAACCCCTTTCAGCCCCGCCGGCATTTCGACGACCAGAGTGTGGCGGAACTGGCCGCCTCCCTGCGCGCGCATGGCTTCTATGGGCATCTGCTGGTGCGCCGCAAGGGGCGCAGCTACCAGTTGGCCTACGGCGAACGCCGGTTACGCGCGGCCCACCTCGCCGGTTTGACGGCGATTCCGGTCCAGGTGCGGGACCTCTCCGATCAGCAGATGATGGAGATTGCCCTCACCGAGAATGTGCTGCGCGAGGACCTCCACCCTGTGGAAGAGGCGCGCGGCTATCTGCGTCTGCAGCAGGAGATGGGCTACAGCATTCGCCAGATCGCCACGCGCATCGGCAAGAGCAGCAGCTATGTGGGCACGTTGCTCAGCATTGTGCGCTATCCCGATCTGGAGGAAGCTGTCCGCACTGCCGACATCCCCGTGCGCACGGCCGAGGAGTTGGCCAAGATCGAGGACCCTCATATCCGGCGCCTTTTCATTGAGAAGGTGATCGCGGGTCATCTCGACCGGGACCAACTGATCGCAGCCCGCCAGGCCGAAAACGCTGCACCCTCCCCGCAATCACTGGTGAGAGGTGTCCGCACTGCGGACAGCCGGACGGGCGGTGTGGCGGCCATGCAGCGCATCTATCGTTCCCTGCAACAGCCCCAACTCACCCAGGTCGAGCCCCAAGCCAAGGACGAGGCGATTCGCCTGCTGCGCCGGATCATCGAGGAGGCCGGTCGGCGCTTGGCGGATTTGGAGCGGAAGGCCTAGCCTGTCGCCAGGCGGCCTGGACCGCACCGGGTCGCCATGTCCCCCAAAATCTCTTGGGTAGGTCCTGGCGTTCTTCCTGCTATGGCAGGCGGGCGCATGTTGCTTCCCCCCTTGTCTGCCCATGCCCGCGCCGATCCGCTTCCATCCGGCCTAGTTCCCTGCTATAATGGATTCATGAAGTATGACAGTATGATTCAGGGAGCCGAGGATATGACGACAAAACTCAAGGTCTCGCGCCTACAGGAACGGGGGCAGGTGACCATTCCCCAGGAAATCCGCCAAAAGCTGGGCTTAGCGCCGGGCGATCTCATCGCCTTCGTGGAGACCGAGCGCGGCATTCTCATCAGCCCGCAGGAGATGGTGGCCGCGGACGCGCTGGACAAGATGGGCGAACTGCTCAAGGAGAAGGGCATCACCCTGGAAGAGTGGATCGAAGCGGGCCGTGAGATTCGCGGTGAACTCATCGAACAGGAATACGGTCTCAGCGAAGAGCAATGGAACCAGGGACGCTAGCGGTCTTCATCGACGCCAGCGTGCTCTTTGCCGCCAGCGATTCGGCACGCGGCGCATCCCGGGAGATCATCCACTTTGCCCAACGTGGGCAACTGCGCCTGGTGCTCAACAAGTTCGTGCTCTTGGAGACGGCGAAGAATCTGGCCGCCAAACGTCCCCAGGCCTTGCCGGCCTTTGAGACCATCTAGGCGACCATCCCCTTCCCTATCGTGGATCCCACCCGGGACGAAGTGCTGCAGATGCAGCCCCATACGGCCTTCAAGGATGCGCCCCACTTTGCCACCGCGCTTAAGGCCCGGGTGGACTATTTGGTCAGCCTAGATCGCAGGCACATGATCGAAATCCGGGAGCAGGTGTACGCAGATCTGGGGCTGCGGATTTTGCTGCCTGCCGAACTGCTTGACGAAATCCGGCGGCGCTAAACCTGTTGGAAGGTTCTTAGTCGCCTGGCGACGGCGAAGCATTGCCCAGGCAACCCGACGAATTATATCGGATGTACAGGAGAGAGGTGTCCGCACTGCGGAC
>CAKZVN010000319.1 GCA_937922105.1 uncultured Litorilinea sp. | reverse complement strand
ATCACCGGCTTTATGCTCTGGAACCCGATTGCCACCACCACCGTCCTGCCCGGCGAATTCATCCCCGCAGCCAAAGCCGCGCATGGCGGCGAGGCGCTTTTGGCTGTCTTGTCCATCGTCACCTGGCACATGTATCACGTGCACATCCGTGTCTTCAACAAAAGCATGTTCACCGGGCGCATCTCGCGCCACGAGATGGAAGAAGAGCACGCGCTGGAGTTGGCTGAGATCGAGGCGGGCATCACCGAACCGCCGGTTTCGCCCGAGGTGATGCAACGTCGCCGCCGCATCTTCTATCCGGTCGCCGCAGTCATCACCATCACCCTATTGACCGGACTCTATTTCTTTGTGACCTATGAGCAGACGGCGATCACCACGGTTCCGCGCCAGCAAGCGCAAAGTGTAGCGCCGTCGCCATAGCGGTTGAGGACGCGGGCGACAGACCCCCTGCCGCGTCCCCGTTGGTTGAATGAGTTGTACCGATACGATTGCTGCCCTATGCGCCGGCTGGGCGTCTGAAGGAGGTGAGACCGCATCGAGTAGCCCCAAGAGCGTCGTCTCGCACAGCGAGACCCATGAGGAGGATCTTGCGAGAACCCCCTACCCAAGTTGATCGGAGGTTGTGATCCCTATGTATAAACGTCTTTTTCTCGCAAGTCTCGCCGTTGTTCTCGCCCTGTTTGTCTTGGCTGGGCAGGCCTCCGCTGCTGCACCGGCGCAGGAAGGAGAACCCGGCGGAATCGATCTCGGCACGCTCGTCATTCCGTTCCTGGACGAATGGCTCAACTCGCCCCACGCCGACTACACCTCCCGGTCGTTCCGCTACTGGGACAACAACGACCCCGCGGAGATCCCGCCCGCCTGTGCCAAGTGTCATAGCACCGGCGGCTATCTGGACTTCCTGGGGGAGGACGGCAGCGAGCCGGGGGTAGTCAACACCCCCCATGCTGTCGGCTCGGTGGTCGAGTGTGCGGCTTGTCACAACCAGACCACGCTGACCAAAGACAGCGTGGTGATGCCCTCCGGCATTACCCTCACCGGGCTGGGTGACGATGCGCGCTGTATCGAATGTCACCAGGGGCGCCAGTCCACCACCACCGTCAACGCATCCATTGAACGGGCTGCGGTCGGCGACGACGAGGTGAGCGCGGACTTGTCGTTCCTCAATATCCACTACTACGCGGCAGCTGCCACCAAATACGGCACGCTGGCGAAGGGTGGATATGAGTACAGCGGCTTGCGCTACGACGCCAACTTCGCGCATGTGGAAGGCTTCGAGACCTGTACCGAATGCCACAACCCGCATACGCTGCAAGTAAACATCGAAGCGTGTGCCACCTGCCATGTGGGTGTCGAGACGGTCGAAGACCTGCGCGACATTCGCATGGAAGGGTCGTTGATGGACTATGACGGCGACGGCGACACCGAGGAAGGCATCTACTACGAGCTGGTCGGCCTGAAAGACACGCTCTATGCCAACATCCAGGCCTACGCCGCCGAAGTTGCCGGCACTCCCATCGTCTATTCGTCGGACGCCCACCCCTACTGGTTCATTGACACCAATGAGAACGGGGAAGCGGACGCGGACGAGATCAACTCCGGCAATCGCTTTGCATCGTGGACGCCGCGCCTGTTGCGCGCCGCCTACAACTACCAGACCTCTAAGAAGGACCCGGGCAACTACGTGCACGGCGGCAAGTACATCATCCAACTGCTCTACGACTCGATTGCCGACCTGAACACCGTGTTGACCGCGCCGGCAGACATGAGCGCCATGCGTCGCATTGACGCCGGTCACTTTGCCGGCTCCGAACCGGCTTTCCGCTACTGGGATGCCACGGGCGTTGTGCCGGGCGCATGTGCCAAATGCCATACGGATTCGGGCTTGCCCACCTTCATTGCCGAGGGTGTGAACATCTCGGCGCCGTCGTCCAACGGCTTGCAATGCGCCACCTGCCACAACGACGTGGAGACCTTCACCATCTACGAAATCGCGAGCGTCACCTTCCCCAGCGGCGCGCGCATTGATGCCGGACCGGAGACCAATCTCTGCTTGATCTGTCACCAGGGCCGCGAGTCTACGGTCAGTGTCAACCGCTTAATCGGGGACAAGGAAGCCGACACCGTCTCCGACCAACTGCGCTTCTTGAACATCCACTACTTCGCGGCGGGTGCAACCCGCTACGGTACGGAAGTCAAGGGCGCGTATGAGTATGCCGGTAAAGAGTACGAGGGCTTCTATGCCCATGCGCGTGGCATGAGCGAATGCTCCGACTGCCACGGCTTCCACAAACTCGAAGTAGACGCGGCGGTCTGCGCCGAATGTCACCGCGAAGTCCAAGGCCCCGAGGACCTACGCAACATCGTCTACTACGAGGATGATGACTGGGACGGCGACCCCGACACCCGAGGCTTGGCTGCCGAGATCGACGCCCTTAAGGAGATTCTCTACGCTGAGCTACAGCGCTACGCCAACGAGGTCGTGGGCACGGGCATCGTCTACAATTCCCACAGCTTCCCGTACTTCTTCACCGATACCAACGGCAACGGTATCGCCGATCCGGAAGAGTCTGTGCGCGCCAACCAGTACAACACCTGGACGCCGCGACTCCTGCGGGCGGCCTATAACTACCAGTACGCGTCCAAGGACCCCGGAGCTTATGTCCACAACGGTCTGTACATCATTCAGACCCTGTATGACAGCATCGAGGACTTGGGCGGTGACGTCTCCGCCATGGTCCGGCCCTAGCGCCGGTTGTCTGGTGTGACCCGGGCCGATACGAGCCGGCAAACCAGGCGCACCGGGTGGGCGGGGGAACGATTCCCCCGCCCACCTGTACTCGCCGCCCGGCGGCAAATTCACGTGGCTTTAAGGCGCCGCGACAAGCTCTGTGCTATAATCGCACAGAATTACGCGCCACCAACAACGCCTCGCCTTCCCGCTGCATCACCCCGAGCATGGAGCAGGTTGAGGCTCCGAGATAGTGACCAACCGGCTGGGGAATTGTTTCCCTGGGCCGTCGCCATAGGCAAAGACGCATCGCCGGCGCAGCCCGCGCGGCGGATGCGCTGGAGTCGGAAAGGTTGTTGATTCCCGATGAACGTTGTCGGTCATACGCCCGGTCGTGTAGGACCTGCCCCGCGGGTCGTTGGGTGGATGTTGCTCGTGCTGCTGACGTTGGCAGCCTTTGTGCTCACCG
>CAKZVN010000318.1 GCA_937922105.1 uncultured Litorilinea sp. | reverse complement strand
CAATTCCAGCGGCTCGATGCTGATCACTTCCAAGTCCGCGCCACAATCGGGGCACTGCACGATCTCGTTCTGCATCACATTGGACAACTCAATCTCGGCAAAACACTCCGGACAGCTTGCAACACCGGATACGGTCTTGATGGACATGGCTTCTCTCCTCGGCGAATATCCTTGCCTGCGTTTTTGTCCGTTTACGCCGCCTGGATCAGGCGGTTCTTGACCCAACACTATACCACTGCATCCCGCTTCGCCTGCTTTGCCGACCGGGCCGAACGCGCGTTACGCCGCGGCACGCGCTCCGCCAACAATCTCGTAGGCCGCGCGCGCGGTCTCCACCTCACGACAGACCGCGTGCGTCACCTCCTGCGTCGTGGCACGCCCGCCCAGGTCAGGCGTCACCACGCCGCTGCGTAGCACCGCATCCACTGCCCGCTCAAGGCGTGCCGCAAGCGCGGTCTCGCCCAAATGCGCACACAGCAATGCGGCTGCGGATACCGTCGCCAGCGGGTTGGCAATCCCTTTACCCGCGAGATCCGGCGCGCTGCCGTGGACCGGCTCCGCCAGCACAAAGCGGTCGCCCACATTGGCGCTGGGCGCTAACCCTAGCCCGCCCACCAGCGCCGCTGCCGCATCGCTCACAATATCGCCATACAAATTGGTCGTCACCACCACATCATAGCGCTCCGGCTCGCGGATCAACCGGTAGACCATGGAATCCACCAGTTGCTCCTCCACTGCCAGACCGGGCGTCCCCGCGGCTACGTCCAGCGCCGTGGTGCGAAACAGCCCATCCGACAACGCCAGTACATTGGCTTTGTGCACCACCGTCAGCAACGGGGGCTTGCCGCGCTGGGGCGCGCGGCGCAGCGCCAGTTCACACGCGACTCGTGCCACCCGTGCCGACGCGCGCCGCGTGATCACCCGCTGCGCGACCACGCGCTCACCCGGCTCCACCTCGGTCTCCTGCTTGACATAGAGACACTCGGTGTTTTCACGCACGATGACCAGATCAATGTCAGGACGGCTGCCCGCCACCGGCGCGGAGCGTGCGGGACGAATGTTGGCGTAAAGGTCCAGTTCCTTCCGCAAGGTCAAGATGGGGCTGGCATAGCCGGGCGTGCGCGTGCTGGGCGAACTGACCGCGCCAAAGAGCGCGGCATCACACGCTGCCACCGTCGCCAGAGTCTCCCGCGGCAGCGCCTCGCCCGTGCGCCGGAACAGCTCGAACCCAGCCTCCACCTCCACAAACTCCACGGGCAGCCCGCCGGCACGCAGCACAGTCGCCGCAGCCGGGACTACCTCCAACCCAATGCCGTCTCCTGGAATCAACGCAATCCGGTACATGGGTGCGCCTCTCCCCAGCCGCCACTACCGATCGTGCCGGTATTCCTCACCCAACGCACAGCAGGTCCACCAGCAGCCACAGACCCAATCCCACCAAGACAACGTCCGCACAAATCTCAGCTCATGGCAGCTTGGCTCCAGCCTGCGCGGCCCACGCAATCGCCAAGATGCGCCGCCGCGTGTTCTCGTGCAGATCATCCGGCAACTCATTCAAGTCGAACCACTTTACTTCCGCAATCTCCCAACGGTCGGGCGGCTCCGTCACCTCGAAGTCGGTAGTCAAAAAGATCGCCACATGATCGCTCTTGCCGCCGATAAAGCTGCTGGCAAGGTCCACCAATCGCGCCGGTGTGCGACAGCGCACTCCTGCTTCCTCATAGGCTTCGCGCTCGGCAGCCTCGCGCGGGGTCTCCCCGCGATTCAGACCACCCCCCGGCAAAAACCAGCCGGACTGATAGGTGTGGCGCACCAGCAGCACCGCGCCGTCACGCAGCACAACCATGCGCACGCCGATGCTGATAGGGCGCAAGAGCCGCCACTTCAGCTTGAGCGCGGCATAGGCTAGCCGCAGCAACCACACCCTCACGCGAGTCCCGCCGTCGCGCCGCCCGGCACAGCCCCCAGCCGCCGTTTTACATACGCCACCAGCCCACCCGCCTCGATCATCTCCAGCACCTTCTCGCTCAGGGGCGGGAAGGTAAACACCCCGGACGCGCAGTGCACCGTGCACCCCGCCAAGTCCACAGTTACCGTCTCCCCGGCGCGAATCGCCGCCACCGCAGGCGGGCAGACAATCGCGGGCAGGCCGTTGTTCAGCGCATTGCGGAAGAAAATACGACTGAAACTCACCGCGATCACCGCCCCCACGCCGCTGTAGACCAGACAAGTCGCGGCCTGTTCCCGGCTGGAGCCGCAGCCCCAGTTACGCCCGGCAACAATCACGTCACCGGGTTGCACACCTGCGGCAAAGGTCGAGTCCAAATCCTCCAACGCGTGCCGCGCAATCTCGCTGCGCTCGGTCACCGTGTAGGTATACTTGCCGGGAAAGATCACGTCGGTATTCACATTATCGCCATAGACCCACGCGCGGCCCACAATTGGTTGCATGGTCTCCGCCTTTCTCGTCTAACCGGTTACTTCGCGCGGGTCACCGATGCGCCCCAGCACAGCCGACGCCGCCACCACCGCCGGACTTGCCAAGTAGACCTCGGCATCCGCCGTGCCCATGCGCCCGCGGAAGTTGCGATTGGCGCTGGAAATCGTCACCTCACCCGGCGCAGGAATTCCCATATGATTGCCCATGCACGGACCACACCCCGGCACACCGATCACCGCGCCCGCCTCCAGCAACGTCGTCACATAGCCCAGGCGCACGGCCTCGTGCAAGACTTGGCTGGAAGCCGGGATCACCAAGAAGCGCGTCCCCGGCGCTACCCGCCGCCCCGCCACCACCTGCGCGGCAGCGGCAATGTCCTCCAGACGACCATTGGTACAGGTTCCCAAGAAGGCCTGTTGCACCGGCGTGTGCGGCAAAGCCGACACCGGCACGACCTTGTCCACCGCATGGGGACACGCCACATACGGCTCCAGGCGAGCCGCGTCATAGCGATGTACTGCCGCATAGCTCGCATCAGGATCGGGGTAGAGCGCACCTGCGGCGAAGGTTGCCATGATCTCTTCCAGCGGTTCGTCCACCGGCTCGCCCAAGCGCCGCCGTCGCGCCGCCCAGCGCGGGGCCAAATAGGCAAAGACCGCGTCGTCCGGCGCAATATAGGCCGTCTTGGCGCCGAACTCAGCCATCATGTTGGGCAACACCATACGCGACTCCAGCGAAAGCGCCTGGATTGCCGGGCCGCTAAACTCCACCGACGCGTACAACCCGCCGTCTGCACCCAGATCGCCGATCAGCCGCAGGGCAAAGTCCTTCGCCGTCACGCCCAACGGCCAAGTACCCTCCACGATGATGTGCAGGCTCTCCGGCACACGCAGCCACAGTTCGCCCGTCGCCCACAGCACCGCCACCTCGCTGCGCCCGATCCCCGCGCCGAACGCGCCCAGCCAACCGAAATGGGTCGTGTGTGAATCCGCGCCCAGGATGGTCTGCCCCGGCAACACCACGGCTTCCTCGCTCAACACCTGGTGACAGATGCCGCGGCCCACTTCCCAAAAGTTGCGGATGCCCTGTTCGCGCACAAAGTCGCGAATCTCGGCATGGTTCTGGGCGTGGCGCGTCGTCGGCGCAGGCACGGCGTGGTCCAGCGTGATCGCCAGCCGCGCCGGGTCCAACACACGTGCTTGGCCGAACTCCAGCCAGATGCGGCGGATCGCTGCACTGTTGTCATGGCTCAGAATCACGTCGGGCCGCGCATCCACCACCTGTCCCACCGCCACAGTGGGCAACCCTGCGGCCCGCGCCAATGCCTTTTGTGCGAAAGTCTGCGCCCCCATCATCCGCTCCTCGGCCCGTCTACCGTCCCGTTCAAGCCATCCAGCCGTTGACCATCAAAAACGCCACCGCCGCCACCAGCACGCGATCCTTGATCTCCCCGCGACGCACCGCTTCTTTCAGCCAATCCGGCGAGCACCAGTGCAACGTCACAAACTCGGCGCCGTCCCGCTGCGGCTCCGCCACTTGAACCAGCCCCCACACCGCATAAAGATGGCTTTGGGCAACGCCAAAGGCGGGGTTATCCCACACTGCGCCCAGATAGCGCACCGTCTCCGGGGTCACGTGCGCAGGTGCGTAGCCGGTCTCCTCGCGCAACTCGCGCAGGCCTGCGGCTTGCAACGATTCGCCGGCATTGGCGATGCCGCCCGGCACTTGCCAGATCACCTCACCGACACCGTGACGATATTCCCGCTCCAACAGAAGATCGCCTGCGTCGTTGAAGCCCACCACCCCCACGCCCACGCCACCCGGCTCCAACCGCGTATACTCATAGCGTCGCCCGTCGGGCAAGACCACATCATCCACCGCGACCGCCAACCAGCGGTTGGCGAAGACAGCACGGGTCGCCAGCGTCAGCCAGGGTTGCGGGTCATTCATACGGCGCTATTGGTCCCGCTCTCCACCACCGGCAACGCCTCGATCCCCTCCGCTTCGGCGCTGCGGCTGTGATAACTGCGCAACAAGACATCCACGTCGTCCAGGCTCAGGGGCTTCTGATCGGCCAAGACCTTGATCTGCGCGGTGATGCGCTTGATCTCGTCGTCGGTCAGGTCAAGTTCCAACTGCTCGGCGCGCTGCTTGATCGCGTTCCAGCCTGTCAGCCGGTGTGCCACATGCACATAGCGCGTCAGTCCGAAGTCTGCCGGGTCGAGAATCTCATAGGTGCTGGGGTTATTGAGAATCGCCTTGGCGTGGATGCCCGCCTTGTGCGTAAACGCGGTGTAACCGGTAATGTAGTTGTTGAACGGCACGTCCACATTGACCAGCGACGCCACATAATTTTCCACCTCGCGCAGCAGCGGCAGGTGATACTTGGCGCGAATCGCGTCCGGGTTGTGGACATACATGCGCGCAATCAGCCCGCCCAGCGGCGTAATGCCGTTGCGCTCGCCGATGCCCAGCACCGACGTATCCACGTGGGTAGCGCCCGCCTCCAGCGCGCAGTAAGCATTCGCCACCGCGCAGCCGGTGTCGTTGTGCCCATGAAATTCGATGTCACAGCGCACCACCCCGCGCAGCGTCTTCACCAAATCGTACACCTGTCGCGGGTTGGCGACGCCCACCGTATCGGCAATCCCCACGCGGTTGACCCCGATCTTGTCCACGGCGCGATAGACTGTGAGCAAGTCCACCAGGTCGCTGCGGAACGAGTCCTCGCTGCTGAAGCGCACCTCCAGCCCCTGGCTCTTCACATACTCGATGACCTCAATGGCGCTTTCAATGATATAGGGGATATCCTTGCCGTGGGAAAACTCGCGCAGATAGCTGCTGGTCCCGAAGACCACATCAATCCCGTCCACACCGGTGTCCACCGCCAACTTGGCGTCGTCCATATGGCAGCGCACATGGGTGAGAATCTTGGCCTTCAGGCCCAACTTGGCGATGCGCGTACAGTCAATGCGGCTCTGCGGGCTGGCGGCGGGCGACGTCAACTCCAAGTACTCCACCCCGAAGGCATCCAGCAACCGCGCAATCTCTACCTTTTGGTCGCTGGTGAAGAACGCATTGGCAAACTGCTCCCCTTCCCGCAACGTTGATTCGATAATCGCAAACTGGTCCAGGCTCATCGCACCCTTTGCTCCTTGCCCCTGTCAACACAGCGGGCACCACTCTCGACAGCACACGCGGACAGACCGGAAAGACTCAAGCCCCACAGCCGGCAGCGGCCCCAAGCCCAGGCACAAAAAAACCGGCCAATCCGTCTGGATGGCCGGTTGTCAACCTTCCGAAATCCGAGCAAGCACGGATCTCCAGACGCTTAGTCCGGCATCTGCTTCTTGCTCTTCTTGTTGAGGCTCGACGGTATCGAGCTAAACGCCGGCAATAACACGGCGACCTCAATCAGTTGGTGGACATGTGCTTGGCTGTTACGTTGCCTGCCCCCGGCACACTCGGCGCCTGGGGAGGCAAATGTGCCTGGCATCATAGCAACAGTCCGCGCGGCTGTCAAATTATCTGCGCGTCATTTCATGCCAGCCCATTGTAACGCGATTTGCAGACGCCGAACCGCGCGCCGCGTACCCTACCGGCACACATGCGCCCGTCGCCAAGGCGACTGCTACGGCATGTGGGTTGAGTTCAGGAGGCTTCATCCATGATCCGATGGGTTCGCACTTCGGCGCTTGTGGGCATACTCGCAGCGCTGCTCCTCATTACCGGTTGCGCCGATCCGGCGATGCAGGCCCAGTTCGAGCAGATCGTCGCGGCGTCGCGTCAAGCTGCTGCAGCCCAGGCCATCGAAGCCGGCAATCGGCTGCTTGTCCAGGGCGCAGACGGCAACCTCTACACCATTCGCCCCGACGGCACTGCGCAGTTCGCCGTGACCAACGACGCCACCTCGCGACGCCAATATGTACAACCGACTTGGTCGCCTTCGGGCGAGCAGGTTGCCTTTGCCGTGGTGGACAACTCTACCGGCACAGCCCAAAGCGCGCTCATCGTCAGCCGTTTCAACGGCACAGCCCAGCGCCGCTACGCCACCCCCTTTGCTCCCTTTTACATTTACTGGAGTCCTGATGAAACGCGGTTGGCCTATTTAAGCAACTGGAGCGGCCTGAGCGAACAAACCATCGCGTTGCGCCTGCTGGATTTAGCGGGTGAATCCGCCGAGATCGTCACCCTCGCCGAAGGGCGCCCGCTCTACTTTGCGTGGTCGCCGGACGGCACACGCCTGCTGGCACACATCGGCAACGAACGCCTGGAATTCCGCGCGATCACCGGCGAGAGCCAAGCCCTCACCCTGACCTCGGCAGGCTTCCCTGCGCCGCAGTGGTCTCCCGACGGCGAGCGCTTGCTCTACGCCCTGGGCGATGGATCGGGCCGGCGGCTGGTGCTCACCGACCCGGACGGCGGCACACTCACCGAGTTGACCACCTATCGCGAGACCATCGCCTTCAGCCTCAGCCCCGACGGCACGCGCGTCGCTTATGCCGTCACCCCGCGTGGCGTGGGCACTGCGGCTTTCGGCCCCCTCTACGTGGTAGACGCCGACGGCAGGCGCACTGTGGAAGTGTCGGACGACCCGGTCCTTGGCTTCTTTTGGAGTCCCGACGGGGAAAAGCTCGCTTATCTGGCGCTCGACGACAGCGGCAACACCCTGCAACTGCGCTGGGTCGTGTGGGATGGTCAGCGTAAGCGCGCCTATGCCGCCGTGGTCCCCAGCCGTACCTTCCTGCAAAGCTACTTGGCCTTCTTCGACCAATATGCGCGCAGCATGACCATCTGGTCGCCGGATAGCAGCGCCTTTGCCTACGCCGCCGCGGACCCGCGCAGCGGCCCCACCATCTATGTCCAACACCTGGATGCGGACGAACCGATACGCGTCGGGCGGGGCGTCTATGTCGCCTGGTCCCCGCGTTGAGCAGGCCGTAGGCGCGCATCGTCCACGGCGTCCATCTCGTCGGTTTCGTCGGAGGTGTCGTTCGTAGCGCGCTCCACATCGCGCTGCGCCGGTTGCGTTGGCGGTGTCTCGACACCGGCTTCGTTCAGAGGATCGGCATCCGCGTCCGGTTCTGCCGCTGCGTCCGGAAGTTCGTCGGTCCCAGCCGCCGCACCCGCCGGCGCCAAGGGCCACGGATGGGTGACCGACCCAATCACCGCCAAATCCTCCAGTTGCAACGGAGGGCGCGGCGTTGCCGTAACCGGAGCTTCCGCGGGCGTGCTTGCGTCCTGGGGCGCGGGCAACCCTTGTAGGCGGGTATAGAGTTGCGCCAACACCTGTCCCGCCTGTTGCACGGGCAGCCGGCGGCGCACAGGCGTCTCCGAACTCTCCCACAACTGCCGCAGCGCGGCATAGTCCCACGGCGCCGCCAATACCCCCTCGGCGCGCGCCGTCCCCATCTCGACCAGCACGCCGTTCTCGCGCGGCGTCAACTCTTGCGGCGCAAAGATAGCAGATTTGCCGGTATAGGTCAGGTTCTTGCCGCGGTCGAGCCGATTGCTGCCCACCAAACAACTCAACACAGCGAAGACTTGGTTATCCTGCATCCGCGCCAGCGTTGCGGCGCGGAGTTTGTTGAAATGCAACGTATCTGTGCAAGCAGCCTGCACAATCAGCGCGTCTGCACCTTGATAAGCCAACAGCCGCCCCACTTCGGGATAGAGCACGTCGTTGCCCAAGATGATGCCCAGCCGCCCCACCTCCGTGGCGATCACATCCCAGGTTGTGCCGGGCCGGGCCGGGCTACCTTCCCCCTCGCCCACCACCACCTTCGCCTGCCGCCCCAGCAGGTCACCATTGCTGTCGAAAACACAGGTAAGGTTGCGAATCACCCCGTCCACCGGGTCAGGCAAGTAAGCGCTGGGCGCGACCAGCGTCACGCCGAATTCGCGCGCCAGCCCGCTGAACGTCTCCTGAGTCGCATCCCATATCCGGCTTGCCGCGACATCCAACAGGGCAGCCAAACTGCTGCGAAAATCGGCGCGCACAGCACGCGCAGCCAAACCAGCCAGCACGCCGGCGGCCCGCTGCCATAGCGTCGCCCGCCGCCGCGCCCCACGGTCCGCCTGCTTGAGCAATTGCGAGCGGAAATCGCGCAGGATCGGCGGCACCACCATCACCCCGCCCAACTCCGGAAAGACCACTAAGCGGGCCTGCTTGCCCACTGCCACACGCAAGAAGCGACGCAGTTCCTCGCGGTGTTCCTCCGGCGTCAGCGGCAATCGCATCTTTTGTTGGATACACGCCACCACCAAGCGGTCGCCCAACTCACTCTCCCCTCTGCTTTGTACAGATAACGAGTGCAGTCTACCATAGCGTTCCGCGCCGCCGAAAGCACCGGACTGCCCAACAGCCCGTGCCCAACTTGACCCCACCCCGTGGCCCTGGTATACTGCCCACACGATGGCAATCAGCCCCCATCGTCTAGAGGCCTAGGACACAGGCCTTTCAAGCCTGCGACAGGGGTTCGAATCCCCTTGGGGGCACCATTCGGAATCGCTCCGGCAACGGGGCGATTTTCTTTTGCCCCACATGCGCCAACTGCCCAGCCGCCAACAAGCGAACAAATGGTCGAACACTCGCCCGAATCGCGGGCTTATGCTATACTGGACCGAGGAGGCTGCGGCAGAGGGCAGGAGGTCTGCCCACCGTATGCCCTCACTGGTTCCAGGACCGGCTGTCCATGAGCGAGCGCAGGCGACTCTACCGAACCCATGCCCTCATCCTTCGCCGCCGTGACCATCGCGACGCGGACCGAATCCTCACGGTCTTCACCCCCAACTACGGCAAGCTCGAGTTGATCGCCAAAGGGGTCCGCAAAACCACCAGCCGCAAAGCCGGCCACCTGGAGTTATTCGGTCATACCTCGTTGCTCGTCGCCCAAGCGCGTACCTGGGACATCATCACCGAAGCCGTCAACGTCAACAGCTTTACCGCATTGCGCAGCGATCTGGAACGCATCGGCATGGCGGGCTATCTCTGCGAGTTGGTAGATTGCTTTACCGAGAGCGACGACGAAAACCAACCCTTATGGGACTTGATCCTAGCGGCGCTCCACGAGTTGGATGACCTAGCTTCACCGGTCTCGCCCCTGCTGCTCCAACACTGGTTCGAGTTGCACCTGCTCTCGCTCACCGGCTTCCAACCGCAACTCTTTCACTGCCTCGCCTGCGACGCCGAGCTGACCCCGGTCACCAACTTCATCCACCTGGCGGAAGGGGGCGTCTACTGCCCCGCCTGCGCGCCCTCCGGCGGGCAAGTCGAACCCATCGAAGCCGACGTCCTCAAAGTGCTGCGCTTCTGGCAAAGCCGCCCGTGGTCCGTCGCGCGCCAAGTAGCCGTGCGCCCGCACATTCTCCAGCGCGCCGGCAACCTACTCTATCGTTACCTGCTCACCGTCTTGGAACGCCAACTCAAATCGGTGGACTTTCTGCGTCGCCTCCAGCACATGCCACGATCGGTGCCCTCCCCCCATCCGGCGCGCTCCCCTGAAACCGGCGCGCCCCAAGACACGGCAAGTCAAAACCCGCTGAACGAGGAATCCCCGCGCCATGCACATTCGTGAATACCAAGAATGGCTCGAAGCCTGGGACCGCGCCCGGACCTGGGAACGTGTCCTGCCCAGCCATACGCTGCTCCACGCGCTGGAAGAATTGGGCGAGATCAGCAAATTGGTACAGATGATCGAGGGCTATCGCGACCCCGGCGCGCGCAGCCCCGAACAACTACGCGACGAATTGGCACTGGAACTCAGCGACCTCCAGGTCATGCTCTTCAAACTCGCCTATTTGTGCGGCATTGACATGGAAGACGCCATGCAGCGCGGGCGCGCCAAGGCCGACCGCCGCTTCCCGGACCCGGCAGACGGCCCACGCGACCTGGCTGCCTATCACGCGCGCTTTCGCCACGCCTTGCAACAAGCGCACATCCACGCTGTGCCGCCACCCCCAGACGCCCCCAATTCCTAGAACAAGTGTACATTGGGGATTGACATCGCACAGGTGTTCGTGTATACTTGGGATAACTTGGGAAACAAACGTTCTGGGTTGGGATAGTTGGGATAATGTTGGGTAATCCAACCGCAACTATGCCCCAGACGTCACCGGTACATCGGCATCGCACGGTCACACGCCGGCAGGGCGTCCGGCATGACCCGGCTAACTTAGTGGGCGAAAGGGGACACCATGAGCATCCTATCCGAGCGGCAACGCAAAATTCTCCAGTTCATCATCAGCTTCTTCAACGAAAACGAATTTCCCCCCACCATTCGCGAAATCGGTGAGCAAGTCGGCATCACCAGCACTTCGGTGGTCAATTACAACCTCGCCAAGTTGGAGGAGCTAAAGCTCATCACCCGCCGCAAGGAAGTCAGCCGCGGTCTCAGCATCAACTGGGACCAGGTGGAACGCCTCAACCTCACCGCGCTGCTGAAGCCGGACAACGGTGACGACCTGTCGCCCACCCCCCCCATCAACGG
>CAKZVN010000317.1 GCA_937922105.1 uncultured Litorilinea sp. | reverse complement strand
TCCAGATCACCAGACCAAGCGGTCCGGGTGGCGCATGGGGTGCATGGGCGACCGGCGCACCGTCAACCCAAAAGTGCGCGCCGGTCGCCGTCCATGCCAGCCGGTAATCGTGCCAATCGGTTAGATCGTCTATGCAGAGCGGCGTGCCGGACAACCGCAAGCGCGCCTTGAGCCAGGACCACAAATGCGCGGCGAGCGCGGGTGAGCGAGCGGCAAGCATCAACACCGGCGCCAACGGCGCGAGCCACAGCGCGTCGCGCAGACGCACGCCCAGCGTGGCAGCCGTCCAGCCCCATCCGGGGCGGTCCAGCACCAACGGCATGCGTGAGTGGGGCGAGGCCAAAAAGAACCAGACCGCCTGTGGCGGCGCCAGCCGGACGCGGCCCGACATGCCGGCTGGGTCGTTCCAAAAGCCGAAGCCTGCTGTTCCGCCAAAAAGCGAATAGGGCACCGAGAAGCGTGCCCGCAGCTGGAGTGTGACGGGTGGACGATGGCGGAAGCGATTCTCAGCGTGATAGTCGTCCAACTGCGCGTTGCTATAACGACTGCCGTCTTGTGGACCTATCGACAAGCAGAGCGCGTTCCCTACTTCCGCAACGCGCCCGTCGCCTGCCAGCAACGGGCGGATTCCCTGACGTTCCAAATTAGACCGCAGGCTCTGCAAAGCCGGGTGCTCAGCCATTTGCATAGGTCACAACCGGATTCGAAACCATTTTGTCCGATGCCGGCAAAGGTCGGGCGCTCATCACACCGACGTGAAATGGACCGTCATCACGTTCCTCAAAGCTCACCACAAAGCCTGCTCGGGCGGCGCGGTCTTGGATGAGTGTCCGTAGTGCCGGTGAGAGTGGTCCATAAAAGACCGGTAGCGAGCGCAGCAAGGGGAGCGTGGTGTCCACCCATAACCCAACGACTATCAGCGCGCCGCCGGGGCGCAAGACGCGGCGACACTCCGCCAGCGTCTCCGGCGCAAGAATGTATGGGGCGGGGAAAGTCGCCACCACCTGATCCACCGCCGCGCTCGGCAGCGGAATTGCCTCGCCGCGGCCTACCAGACAAATCGGACGGGATGACGCACCGGGTGGCAAGTTAAGTTTTGCCACGCGCCGGTGCGCGATTGCCGCCATGACCACGGATGAGTCCAGCCCGATCATGCGGCATCCGCGCTGGGCGCCCTCTATCAGCAGATGTCCCGGCCCGCTGCCCAGTTCCAAAACAACCGGACCGGCCAAATAATCTAGGGCAAAGCGTCGCCAGCGCGACCAGCGCCCGCCGCTTACCAGCGCAGCCACCCAGTCATACGACCACGCTAGTTCAGCATAGAGCCGGTTGCAAGCCCAGGCGTAGAGCACCGTGATTAGCGTCGGCATACGCAACTCCACGTCATGCCGTTTGTTGAAATACTCATGGGGTTGTCCGCATGCATGAATGGTCATGCTCCATAGACACTGAACGCTCCTCCGCACGCTCAAAGCTGCACAGGGACTTGCCGCTCCAAGCGAATCCAGTCTGGTTGTAGGCTGCACGTCAACCCATAAACTTCCACACCGGCGGCGTAGGCACGATCTAGGCTGGCGGCAAAGTGTGGGTCGCGCTGTCGGTGCGCGGCAACTGCGCTTGCGTCGGTGCGTTGGATGACAAAGATCACCAGACCGCGCCCCAATCCGCGCTGCACGATATGGGCTAGTTCCTCTACATGGCGCGCGCCGCGCACCGTGGGCGCGTCCGGGAAGAGCGCCACGCCATTCTCCACCAGCGTCACCGATTTCACCTCGACCCAACACTCTGTCCCGTCTGCACAGGTCACGACGAAATCGAAACGGCTACGCACCTGCCCGCCGGCAGCAATGGGAGTGGGGACCTCGGCGCGGAAGCGATAGGGCGCTGCACCCAGGGACAATGCGCCGGTCTGCAAAGCAGCCTCGATCAGTCGGTTGGGCAATCGTGTGTCTAAACTGACCAGAGTCGTCTGTGGGATTGCGGCGGGGGCTTCATTGTCTTCGGGCGGCAACACATGCTCGACAAAGCGCAAGTCGAATTGGGTACGTCGCGTTGGGTGCGGGGCTGCCTCGCTGACATACAGCAGGGCATCCGGGATCAACAGTTCGCGCAGCCGCCCCGGGTCTGGACAGTGGACGCGCACTACTTCCCCGTCGGCTATGTGCCCCGGCGCTTCCAGGCGCGCCAGGACTAGAAAGCGGTTTGGTCGCGTCACAAAGCGCGCACGCAGGACCGCAAAATCGTGCCGGACCGCCACCGGCGCAACCAGCAAGCGCGTGCTGTCCGGGAGTGTCACCGGTCCAGGACCTCTCCATGCGCGGCAAGCGCCTGCTCCAGGTCGGCGAGCGTAGTGAAGCCGCGCACCGTCTGCATGAACGTAAGCAGGTCCGGACTGAGTTCACGCAGTCGCTCCATTCCCGGTCCGATGGGGCTGGAGCTGGCAGGGCTGGTACCGTAGCTGCCGTGAAACGCAAAGTAGGCCTGGTTGAGCACGCGCAGGTTGTAGCCGTTGGCGATGAATTCCTGCCGTCGCGCTTCCATATAAGCCTCCGCAGCCTCGACTTCGCCCAGTTCCAACAGGCGATCCACCTCCAGCCGTGTTGCGCGCATCTCGCGACGGAAATCAAAGACTTCCTCGTCGTCCGCTTCTTGGGCACTCTCATCGCGCGGGACGGGTTGCGGGATTTCTCCGCCATATACCTGTGTATAAATCAAGTCGCCGATCTCGTTGCCCACAATATCCGCCACGGTTTCGTTGAGCGCCCTGGTCTCCGGGCTGACAAAGTAGTTGAAGCCCAGCGGGAAGAAGCTCAAGTAGTTGTGGACCCACTCATGGACCACGGTGCTGAGCACCCAGCGCAGACCGGCCCGGTCAATCACCATCGCCGGATAGGCGCCCAGCCCACCGACATTAGTGATATAGGCGACAGCATTGTGTTGCGCGCTGATGGCGCGCTCGGCCTGTTCGATCTCCTCCAGGGAGAGGCCTGTGACCAACATGCGGCTGTAGATTGTGGCAATCCGGTCGCGCGCGCTGACCACCAGATTCTTGGGCGGCTCGGTAAAGGTGAACTGTACAGGCGGCCAAATGCGGCCCGCAAACCCGAAGCCGGCTTGCAACAACGCCGCGCTCACCTGCCGTTCAATCACCTGCTCCACGGCAGGGCGTACTAAGTCTTGCTGCCTGCGCAAGACCACCAATTGCCCCTCGATTTCGTGGGTCTCCAGTTCGGCGATGGTACGCGGTTCACCCGGCAGCGGTCGCGGGGGGATGTACGGCTCAGCGTGACCGGCGCGCCACTCCAATTCCCGCTCTAGTGCGCCAATGCGCCATGCGCGCGCCAGATAAGCGCGCACCAGCTCAGTGCCCTCTGCGTCGGTGACATTGCGTGCCGGTTGTCCTAGCGCAGCCGTCACTTTCGCGCTCAGCGCCGACACTTCATATGTGATCAGATCAAAACTCCAGCCTGCAACCGCCACGGCAAAAGACTGCCGGCGCGCCTCGGCTGCCGGGACCGCACTAGACGCATAAAGCAGCAACGCAGCCGCCAGAAACACGGTGCGAAAGACTGCAAAGCCGAGATGAACCCGCACATGGGGTAAGCGCCATGCCGCGCGCCTGAAAATCCCGCCAAGCGCGGGGAGTGTCGTTGAAGCAGACCGCCGAGTTGTTTGCTCGATCTCCATTGCTGTCTTAGAATCCCTTCAGACCCGACCGCCGCAAGGAGGGATCAACCACCTACGGCTCTGCCACCCAAGAATCCGGTGCATACGTGCACGCCCTCTTAAGAAGCGAACCCGTTGTCATGAACCCGACCCACCTTGTCCATATCCTGCAAAGCATGCCCAAGGCTGAACTGCATGTGCACTTGGAGGGGTCAATCCAGCCCCCCACCTTGCTGGAGTTGGCGCGGCGCCACAACCTACTGCATAGCTTGCCTGCCCAGGAGCCGGACGGTCTGCGCGATTGGTTCCGATTCACCGATTTTCGCCATTTTGTCGAGGTTTATCTCGTCATCTCGGACTTACTTCGCACCCCGGACGATTTCGCCTTGATTACTGTGGATTTCGGCGCACAGATGGCGCAACACAACTGCCGGTACGCCGAAGTAACCTTCACACCTTATACCCACACTGACTATCTGGACAAGGGACTGACCATTGACGATCTCTTCGCCGGATTGGATGCCGGTCGTGCATTGGCACAGCAAAAGTACGGCGTCGAGATACGGTGGGTATTTGATATTCCCCGCAACTTCGCTTTTCGCGACGGCAACGGCTACGACCCGCGCCCCGCGGACGCGACGGCAGACTACGCTCTGCGTGGTCGTGACCGCGGCGTCATCGGACTTGGCCTGGGGGGCAATGAAGCCAGCGCGCCCCCTGCACCTTTTGCCCATGCCTTCGCCGCGGCACTGCAGGGCGGGTTGCGCTCATTACCCCACGCCGGTGAGACGGTCGGCCCGGAGAGCGTCTGGGGCGCGCTTCATGCGTTGGGCGCGCATCGCATCGGGCATGGCGTGCGTGCCGTGGAAGACCCCCTGCTTCTCTCCTACCTGGCCGAGCGTCGTATCCCGCTGGAAGTCAACATCACCAGCAATGTCTGCTTACATGTCTATCAGAGCGCGGCTCACCACCCCCTACCTCACCTGGACCGCATGGGGCTGTTGCTCACCGTCAACAGCGACGACCCACCCTTGTTTAATACCGATTTGACCCGTGAGTACACGTTGCTTGTGACGGAGTTCGGGTATAATCTCAGCGATGTTGTTCGTCTGGCGCGCAATGCGTTCCTGGTCGCGTCCATGTCAGACGCGCTGCGCACAAAGTACCTGGTCGAGTTGGAACATTGGACCGCCGATGCAGAAAGTAAGCTGTCCGGCGGTTGATTGAATCGTCAAGCTACTTAGCGTACCGACTCAAGAGAGACGTAATGACCGGCAATCTCGGCACACCCGAACCGCAACTCCAATCCTTGAGTACATCCTCGCCCAACACGGCGGCGTTCCTCCCCTTGACCGATGCAACAGGTGTCTATCGCTCTGAGGAGGTTACTCCGTCGCTGTTTGCGCGCTGGTTCCCCACGCTGACCTTCTATACGGTCTTTCTTGCCGATGTGTTGCGTTATAGCTGGAAGGCGCAGCGAGGACGCTATGGAGACGCCGAGTGGTACCAAAGCAGTCTGGGCGTCTTACGCACCCTAGAAAAGATCGGCGCACGCATCCAGATCACCGGCATGAACTTTGTGGCATCGCTCCAGGGGCCTTGCGTCTTTGTCGCCAACCACATGAGCACGCTGGAGACCATCTTCCTGCCTGGCATCGTCCAGCCCTACAAGGATTGCACCTTTGTGGTCAAGCGCGCCGTGATTGAGTACCCGGTTTTCAAGCATATCCTGCTGACGCGCGCACCCATCGCGGTTGACCGCGTCAACCCGCGCGAAGACCTGCTGCGTGTCCTGAGCGAGGGCAAAGCCCTGCTGGAAAAGGGGCGCTCCATCATCGTCTTCCCCCAAACCACGCGCACCCTACGCTTCGACCCGGCGCAGTTCAACACCATCGGCGTCAAGCTGGCCCGCGACGCCGGCGTGCCCATCATTCCGGTGGCAGTACGCAGCGATGCGTGGGGCATTGGGCGCTGGATCAAGGAGTTCGGCAAGATAGACCCGCGACTTCCGGTCCGCTTTGCCTTCGGGGAACCGGTCCGGGTAACCGGACGCGGCACCGCAGCCCACCAAGCCGTGATTGATCACATCAGTACCCATCTGCGCGAATGGGGTGTGGCAGTGGAGACGCAGCCTGCCGGCTTACCGCAGGCGGCTCTCTCGGGACAGGCCCCAGCCTAACCCCGTGAGCCGAGCCGATCATCTGCGTGTCCGGCGGATGTACTCGGCAAGCCGCGTCCAGTGCGCTTGAATGGCCTGTAGCGCCTCATTCCGTTGCGCCGGGGGGCCGTATACCCAACGGCTGACAGCGCGACTGATGGCTAGCACCTCGCGCGCAATCACACGCCCTACTTCATTGGAGCCGGATGACGCCCGCGACGCCACCCCTGCCAGCGCGGTGCCGTACTCCAGTGCGGTCTCGCCCTCGCCCATCGGACGGCCCACCCGCTCTCCCCACCGCAGCACCGACTGCCACGGGTCCTCGCGCCGCCGCAGCCATTGCTGCGCGACCACCACGATGCCCCAGAGTACGGCCAGCGCAGGCAATACCCACAGCCATGTCTGCCAGTTAGGTGTGACAACTTCGGTCTCCGGTGTGACCTCCGGCGCCGGAAGCGGCGCGCTGCGCTCCAACATGGGCGGCAACTCGCTTGTCCCGATGCGGGGCAAGGTCGGGCGCCCCGCCGTCGGCTCAAACGGAATCCAGCCCACGTCCGCAAAATAGACCTCGGGCCATGAATGGGCCTCGGCTTCGGTGATCACCCAGACGCCCTCGTTGAAGTCCCACTGTCCCACGGCATAACCGGTGGCAAAGCGTGTCGGCAGACCGGCTAGACGCGCCAAGACCACAAACGCCGTCGCATAGTAATCGCAATAGCCCCGCTGTAGATCGAACAGGAAATAGTCGGCGACATCCCCCACACCCGCAGGCGGTTCGGAGACAGTCAAGTCATAGGCAAATTGGCGCAAATAGCTCTCAATTGCCTCTGCCTTGTCATAGGGCGCGTCGATGGCGCGGGTTATTTCCTCGGCAAGAGCAACCGTGCGCGGCGTGATCGAATCGGGCAAGGCCAAATAGGGGGCCAACCACGTGCTCTCTTCGGGCAACGCCAAGCCGCGCAGCGCCGTCCGGTTCAGCGCGGGAATGCGCGAGAGTACGGTGTAGCTGGCATCCCGCCCAAAAGCCGCAATCAGACCATGACTTGCGGCGCGGCGTTCCTGCTCATCCATGCGTAGCGGGACGAAATCCAGCCGCGCATCCACCGAGAACTCCACCGGCTCACCCGCCGCAAAGAAGATGGGCGAGCTAACCTCCATGATGACACTCTGGACCAGAGTGCGTCGGCCCCAGCCGTAAAGCGTTGTGCCCGGCGCGTCGCTTGCGCCCAGGCGTGCCAACCCGGCGCCCACGTCTTGGTTGGCGTCCAGGTCCAGACGCACGGTGTCGCGCGGGTTGCTCCATCCCCGCCCGGTGTAGCTCTGGAACGTGCTGCCGCGCATATAATGCCCGACCGGGGGCATCATCTCGTCGAAGGGGAACTGGTAGACGGGGGTGTCGTCCGTGCGCACGCGCATAATCACTTGCCGGCCCAAGTCCGTCCCACCCTGGAGCAGGAAATCATTGGGCAACCCGCCTGCAACCGCGCCGCCGCGCAGGCGTGAGGTTCCACGAGCATCCGGAAAGAGCCGCTCCGCCATTCCCTCCAGGGTGAGCATCCATGGAGAGACGGCTTCATAATAGCGCTCCACCAGCGGTCGCCAGTAGAGATTGGGCATCAGCGCGGCAAGCGTGAGAATCAGCGCGCACGCGCTCGCCAGGGCAAGAAAACGATCCAGCATGACGGACGGGTTGTAGTCCAAGCCCAAATCGCGCCAGCGCGCCGCCAAGCGGTCTAGGTCGAGAAAAAAGTGCAAGACCACCGCCAGGGCCAATCCCCAGAGCAGGAGCCACTTGCCCGAACTGCTGTAGAGCAGGATGGTGCCGGTCAACCAGATGGAAGGCGCAGCCGCGGCATAGCCCTGGCGTGTGCGCCGGGCAAGCCAGGCGGTTAGTCCCCCGGCGATCCACAGAACACTCCCGCCGATGATGGCGAAGATGAGATTATCTTGCGCCGCGCCGCCGCTCTGAACACCCTGCCACCAGACGCCGGCACGCGCCGCCGCATTGAGCCAAATCGTGATGGTGCGCTCCAGTGGTAGCCACCACGCGCCGGTGCGGACTGTCTCCCACAGTAAAGCAGGACCGGGCAACCAGCCCAGCGCCAGTTGGCTGACCACCACGCTCCCCACCAACAGATGAACCACGCCACGCCACGGCAGGTATCGCGCCATTCCTTGCCCGATCACAACCGGAATGCGCCAGCCCCAAAGCCACCAGGCCGTTACAACCGCCAGCGGGCCGCTCCAGTCCAAGACAACATAAAGCGAACCTAAGCTGAGCCAGTTGTTGGCGCGCAAGACCAGCGCAGGCACAAGCGCTAAGAGCGCGCACGAAACCAGCACCCCCCAGCCCAAAGCCGGGCGCAGCGTGCGCTCCAGCCAGATCGCCACACGCCACCAGAGAGGAGGCGGCTCGCTCGCGGCACTTTCTACTTGATGTATACCACTCAGCGCCATGATTAAATTTCTACCCTTCGCAACCGCGCCGGCACTTACGGGCTAACCGACCTCTTCCTCAATTTCCGTGCGGATGATACCGCCGGTGGGTGTCGAGCGCAGTACCGTGCGTCGCCGCCGGAAGGTCAACAGCGGCGTCAAGGGGCCGCCTGCCTGCAGAACCGTCCCCATCACGTCTAGCTGTGCCAACGCATCGGTGAGCACACCGGCGGCTCTGTGCGATCCGGCTGCGGTTGCCCCTGTCTCATCGTGGGCAACTGTGAATACCATGCGCACGCCCACACCGGCTGCGCGCAGATGCGCGATTTGGGCTAGCCATTCGGCGCTCGCGCGCGACTGTGTTTCCAGCGTATCTGCCGGATTCGGCAACGGCGTCACAATCAATACGCTGCACTGCCTGCCGATTTGACGGCGGCTGCTCTCCAAAAGCGCTGCCAGGGATACGTTTCCCGCAGTGACCTGGGCCAAGTCGGCCAAAATCGGCCATAGCGCAGCGGCGCCCTGCCCAGGCGCGCGCTCAATCAACGTGCCGTCCTTCGCCCCACTATAGGCGAGCAAACCTACGCCGCGCTGCTCGCTTGCGCCGAGTAGCTGCGCTGCCAGGCTCGCCGCCACCACCACCCCAAACTCCAGGGTTCCTTCGTTGCCCTCACCGGACTGCACCGCGGCGTCCAAGTCCAGCACGATCCAGATGTCGCCGCTGGGTTCCATCTCTAGGTCTTTCACCATCAGCCTGCCCAGCCGTGCGGTACTGGCCCAATGCACATAGCGCAGGCTGTCACCGGGTCGGTATTCGGTGATGGTCGCCGCAGGGAGCGGCCCAGGAAGCGGACGGCGGCGGCGGTCGCTACCCTGGTTGCCTGCGCGCGGCACCTGGACGGCGGGCAACTGCACCACACGCGGATAGATCACTACCACATCCCGGTCGGTCGCCTCAACGTTCGCTGCAAACAGCCCGAAGGGGTCCTGGATTTGTATCAAATGCGGGCCAAGCGTGAAGACGCCCCGGCGCTTGCATATCGCCTCGGTCTTCCACTTGGTTTCGCTCTGCGAGCCGCAGGCAACCACCCGGCCCGCGTTGTAGTCCGGCAAGGTCGAATGGTCCACCACTTCGGCCCACAGCACAGGCAATTGCCCGGGGTTGACCAGCACGAACTCCTCGTGTAAATGATCGCCGACGATCAGCGCGGTCGAGGCACCGGGAATGACTGTTGCAGCCTCGGCGCCCAGCCGCCGCCGGCGCACCGTGATCTGCGCGGCCTGGGCGCGAATCCACAACAGCCCTGTGCCATACAGCCCTGCCAACGCCACGATTAACACGGTCCATACGATGTGCGGAGCCAGAATCTGGTTGACCAAAAAGAGGGGGAGTAGCCAAAACGGCCAACCGACGCGCACCTGAATGCGCCGCTCCGCAGGCAACCCGCGATTGAGCCGCGCCGCCAGCGCGTCTTGGAGTTGTTGCACACCTGCCCGCACGAGGGCAGCCGGCGCGCGTATCCAACCGGTTATAACTTGCTGCATCGGATGCCTTATGCCACCATAAGCGTCATGCACAACGACGCTGCGGCTTCATCACACAATCACGACGGCACGCTCACCGCCACGGTGGTTGCCAATCCTGCCACAGACCTGGGCCGCTTGGGGCGTCTTCTGCGCGTGCGTGTACCGATCCCACTTCCCACAGCCGGTACGTTTGGCCGTTACGTTCTCGTGCGCTGCGCCGCAACTTCACCCAGCGCACGCGCGCTGGATTGGACACACTATGCGCGGCGTGCGCTCTTTTCCGCCGGCCCGCCCACCGCAGCCCCCAATGGCGATTCCACGTGGGACTTCTGGTTGCCATCCTCCCTGCCCGATTCCGGCCTAGCCTTCCTGCGCCAATCGGAGCCGGGCGACACGCTCAACCTCATCGGCCCACTGGGCCGCCCGATTGATCTGCCGGCTCATCAGCGCGCCCTGGTGATTCTCACCGACGACCGTCTAGGACCGCTCACCCTGCCGCTGCTCCACTCCATGTTGGATCAGGGTGGTCGCGTTGCCCTAGTGTGGTACAGCGACGATGAACCTAGCGCAGCGCTGCGTGCCCATCTTCCCCTGGCTGTCGAACTGCGTCGGGCGGCTACACGTGCCGAGTTCCAAAAACACGCAGACGATCTGGTGCGCTGGGCAGACCGCTTGGTTGCGACAGCAGACTGCTCCGGCGCCATTACACCGGGTGATCCTGCGTTCTCCGTCAGCGATCTCAGCCATCTCATTCGTAACCGCCGCTATCGGCTGGAGAGCGGTTTTGCCGATGTGCTGGTCGAGTCGGACCTGGTGTGCGGTTATGGCGCGTGTCTCACATGCGTCGTGCCGGCAGCAGACGGCGGTCTAACGCGCGCCTGTTTGCATGGCCCGGTCTTGCCGCTACACACCATTGCCAGGTGAACTTAGCGTACCAACAGCCCCAATGGATTTGTGCGTCGCCCGAAATCGCGGATTTCAAAGTGCAGGTGGGGACCGGTGCTATTGCCCGTGGAACCGACCGTGCCGATGATCTGTCCCTGGGCTACCACCTCCCCCTCACGCACGAAGATATCGCGCAGATGCGAGTAGAGCGTCACATAGTCAATGTTGTGATCGATCACCACAAACATACCATAGCCCTGGTCGTTCCACCCTGCACGCACCACAACCCCGCGGTCCGCCGCGGCAACAAAAGTCCCTAATGGCGCCGCGATGTCAATCGCGCGATGATCGTCGCGGTAGCCCTGGGTCAACCAGCCGAAGACGGGCCACATGAAGTTGCCGCTGCCATAGGGCCAATCCTTGGGGACGGGGCCTGCTACGTTGGACCGGGTTGCGGCGCGCGGACCGCCGATGGCATAGGCTGTCACCGGCGCTACCGTAACCGGCTGCTGCAAGAGAAAACCCAGGAAGCCGTCCGCTTCCGTTTGCCCACCCCTGGACAGTCCGTCTACCATAGTTGAGGAAGTCCTACCAGGAATCTGTAGATTGATTCCCGGCATGGGACGAACTGATGCCAACTCCGATGCATCCTCCAGTGCGCTCGGTTGTGCCGACAGGGCCAAACCGGTCCGATTCCACGCAATTTCAACAATTTGTTGCGGAGAGAGACCGTAGCGTGCCGCAATCTCCCCCAGGCTCTCATTCCCGCCGGTGCGATGACATCTCCATCCGGCAGGCAGCATCTCCAGCGCTTGGCCCACCACCAGCGGCTCATCGGGACGGAAGCCCGGTGCCACCATGCAGGGCACGTCATCCAAGTCTACTCCCACCTCCAGCGCCACACGCCACAGGGTGTCGCCTTCACGCACGCGGTAGACGTCAGCGGTCGCCGGGGTCATCCCCAGTCTACCGGAATTCGGCGTGGGTGTCGGTGTGGGCAAAATGACCAAAGGGGGCGCCACAGCGGTGGGCGTCGGCGTGGTGATGTCGTCCAGACCGACTACCGGTACTTGACCTGCCGCGCGTTGGGCACTTCCCAGCCAAACCAAACAGGTTGCAACCAGGAGAACGCTCCCCAGCCGATATAACCGCTGTAAT
>CAKZVN010000316.1 GCA_937922105.1 uncultured Litorilinea sp. | reverse complement strand
GGCGTCGCGCTGGGCGTGGGCGTGACAGGTTGCGGCGTCGGGTCAACCGGCAGTGCGCTTGCCGGGGGTACGGTTGCGGGCGACTCGGTCGCGGGGGCAGGCGTCGCCGGTTGCTCCGCAAGCGGAGTGGGTGTGTGATCGGGAAACGCCGCCG
This sequence comes from uncultured Litorilinea sp., assembly GCA_937922105.1. Lineage (GTDB taxonomy): Bacteria > Chloroflexota > Anaerolineae > Caldilineales > Caldilineaceae > QEUY01. Next base: position 11,585 of record CAKZVN010000316.1, on the reverse strand, counting down.
CAAGCGCGGTGGGCGTAAAGGTCGGCACCGGTTGGACGGTGGAGGTCGCTACGATGAGACCGGGCAACGTGCCCGTGGTGCGAATGGACCAAAGCAAGAAGCCGCCCCAGCCCACCAACGCCAAAATTGCCAATGCACCCACCGCAGCCAATGCCCACAGCCACAGCGGCTCGTCATAGTCTCGTTTTCGTCTCTGCAGCCAATTCATGCGTTGTTCAATCTCGTCCGTGATTCGTCCGGCGCGCGTCTGTCATCGTCTCGCCGCAGGGCGTGCCTGCAGCAGGGCGCAATCCGCTGGTTTGCGCCGGGTTTGTCGCCGGAGATTGGCGTTTTCGCGGTTGCGGCGGTATGATTGCCGCAATCGGGCGCGGCCTGCGCCCGGTGTCGGCATCATTGTACCCGCGCAGTCCCTCTCGGCGGCAATCGGCGTCGCATTGCCGGTCCGCAGTGAGCGCTGGTGCTCGCTTGCCGAACCTTGATTGCACCTTGATTGCACGCGGAATCGTCCATGTCCACTGCACTGCAAGAACGCACCACCCAGTATGAACTCGTTGTCGGCATGGAGGTGCATGCCCAACTCTTGACGCGCAGCAAGATGTTCTGCCGCTGCGCCACCGATTATGCCGGCGCGCCGCCCAACACGCGGGTCTGCCCCACTTGTCTGGGGATGCCCGGCGCGCTGCCCGTCGCCAACCGGGCCGCGGTCGAGGCGACCATCAAGACCGGCATTGCCCTCAACTGCACCATTGCGCCCACCGCGGTCTTTGCGCGCAAGAATTATACCTACCCCGACTTGCCCAAAGGGTACCAGATCAGCCAGTTCGAGTTGCCCCTGTGCGAGCATGGGTATCTGGATATCGAACTGCCCGACGGCTCCACCCAGCGCATCCGCATCCGTCGCGCCCACTTGGAAGAAGATACCGGGCGCTCGGTGCATGAAGGCCTCTTTTCGTTGGTGGACCTCAACCGTGCCGGCGTGCCGCTCATGGAGATTGTCACCGAAGCGGATATCCACAGCGCGGACGCGGCCTATGCCTTCCTGACCAAGCTGCGCACCATCCTGCGCTATCTGGGCGTCAACTCCGGCGATATGGAAAAGGGCGCCCTGCGTTGTGAACCCAACATCAGCGTGCGCACCCTGGAACAGAAAGCGCGCGGTGAATACGGGACCAAAGTCGAGGTCAAGAACCTCAACAGCTTCCGTTCCGTGCGCGCAGCCATTGCCTATGAGATGCAGCGCCAGATTGACCTGATCGAGCGCGGCGGCGTGGTGGAACAGGTCAACATGGGCTGGGACGAAGACCGCCAGATCACCGTGCTGCAACGCTCCAAAGAAAGCTCCCACGACTATCGCTACTTCCCGGAGCCGGACTTGCCGCCCCTGGTGGTGGACCGCGCCTGGGTGGAACGCATCGCCGCGACCTTGCCGGAGTTGCCCGACGCCAAGCGCACTCGCTACATCGAGCAGTGGGGGCTGCGCCCGGTGGAGGCGGAGACGCTCATCGGCGAGGCGCTGGTTGCGCGCTACTTCGAAGAAACGGTCGCCGCCTATGGCGCGGAGAACGGTCGCGCCCAGCGCGTCGCCAACTGGATCACCGGTGAGTTGTTCCGCCTGCTCTATGCCGACGGCGAAGGCCAAGACCTGCGCCAGATCGCCGATGTCAAGGTGCAACCGGCCCAACTGGCGGCTCTGCTCAAGCTGGTGGACGATAAGGTCATCAACCAGAACACCGCCAAAAAGGTGCTGGAGATGATGTATACCGGCGGCGAAGACCCCCACACCCTGGTCGCCCGTGAAGGCCTTGCCATGGTCAGCGATACGTCCGTCATTGACGACGCCATCCTCGCGATTCTGCGCAGCAATGCCGCCGAGTTGGCGCGCTATCGCGCCGGCGAGGAGAAGCTCTTCGGCTTCTTCATGGGACAGGTCATGCGCGCCACCAAAGGCAAAGCCGACCCCAACGCGGCGCGGCAGCGTCTCCAGGAATTGTTGGAGCAGGCCTAGTCCCCTTGCCGCCGTTCCTTGCGCGCGCCACTAGGCGCATCCACCGCGCGGAGAATAGACGCCGGGAGCGGACCGTGAGTTCCCTGCCCGGCGCACGCCACCGCATGGTTTCCCCATGAATGCCAACCTCTTTCTGCTCTTGGCAGAGCAGACCGCCGCGCAGCCGCAACGTGTGGCGCTGGTGGATCGCAGCGGGCTGCGCCCTCGCGATCTCACCTTTGCCCACCTTGCCCAGGCGGCGGCTCAGGGGGCAACGTTGCTGCGCCGTGCCGGGCTAGAGCCGGGTGACCGCATCCTGATCTTCCAGCCCATGTCCGCCGCGCTCTATACTGCGCTGGGCGCAATCTTCCATGCCGGCATGACCGCGGTTTTTATTGACCCCGGCATGACGCGACGCCAGCTGGACCGGGCCGCGGCGAGCTTGGCCCCGCGGGGCTTCCTTGCCGGGCCGCGCGGGCATCTGCTGCGTCTCCTCTCACCCGCCATCCGCCGCATTCCGATTCGCTTCAGCACTGGCTGGTCCATTCCCGGCGCGCAGCGCTGGGCGCGGCTGGACGAGCACGCCCCTGCGCCAGAGATCGCTGCCGTAGACGCAGATACCCCGGCGCTCATCACCGCCACCAGCGGCAGCACCGGTCCGGTTAAGTTTGCTGCGCGCAGCCACGGCTTTTTGCGCCGCCAGCACGCAGCCATCCACGTCGCGCTGGCAATGGACCCCGCGGCGGTGGTGGCGACGACGTTGCCCATCTTTGTGTTGTCGTTTATGGCGTCGGGGGTCACCACGCTCTTACCCAGGGTGGACCTGCGCCGGCCTGGCGCGGTGCGGGTCGCGCCGTTGTTGCACGAGCTGGAAGCCGCGCGTGTGACCTGTTTGGCGGCTTCGCCTGCGTTTCTGGATGCCGTGGCGCGCCATTGCCGGGCGCATGGTCGCGTCTTGCCCAGGATCACCCAAATCTATAGCGGAGGTGCGCCCGTCTTCCCGGCGCTCATGGATCGGCTGCACGATGTTGCGCCCTACGCCGCAATCACCGCGGTCTACGGCGCGACTGAGGCTGAGCCGGTCGCCACGCTGGCAGACCGCGATATTCACCCTGCGGACCGCGTCGCCATGGGCAGCGGAGCCGGGCTGTTGGCGGGGACGCCGGTGGCGACGCTGGCGGTACGCGTGGTGGCAGACCGCTGGGGAGCGCCGCGCGGGCCGTATAGCCGGGCCGAGTGGGACGCGCAACAGTTGCCGCCGGGCAAGCCGGGCGAGATTGTGCTCTGCGGCCCACATGTGCTCACCGAGGGCGGGCCGGGCGACGACGCTGCCTTGACCAAGATCGCGGTGGACGGACAATGCTGGCATCGCACGGGCGACGCCGGCTATCTCGACGCGCAGGGACGGCTGTGGCTGTTGGGGCGTTGTATGGCGCGTCTGGAAGCTCGACCGGGCGACGCGCCCTATGCGCGCTATCCCTTTGCCGTGGAGATCGCCGTGCATGAATTGCCGGAGGTGAAGCGCGCCGCGCTGGTGGCGCGCGGCGGCAAACGCATTCTGGCGCTGGAGTTATACGCTCCCCAGCCCGCGTCCTGGCTGGATGCGTTGCACACGCGCTTAGCCTGGGCACAGTTGGACGAGATTCGCGTGCTGTCCCATCTCCCTGTGGACAAGCGTCACAACGCCAAGATTGACTACCCCGCCCTGCGCAAGTTGTTGTAGTCCCGCCAACTAGCCTGCGCTATGCAGCGCCCAGAGTTGGCGCGTCAGTTGGGCGTGACCCAAGTGCTGCGCCAGGTGGTCCAGCGCGTGGATCAGATCGCGCCGCGCGCTGAACTCGCGCGGGCGTGCCGGATGCGCGCGCATCGCATCCAGGTCGCCCGGCTGCAACGCGTCCAAGAAGTCGTTGACATAGGCGTGGACGCGCTGCACGCGCGCCAGCAGATAGGCCGGGTCGTGGTTGGCGGGGCCGAACTCGTCGCGGCCCTCGTCACCGTCTACGTCGGCCCATTCGCGGCGACCCACGGCGTACTCGGCCCGGCGCAAGAGATAGACCGTGGACGACACCGCGTGCGCGGTGAGCCAGCCGATGGAGCCGCACGGCCCCTTCCACGGGCTTTGGTCGAAGGGTTTCCACAGCAGGGCCTCGGCGGGCAGATCGGTCAAGAGTTCCTCGACTTCGGCGAAGCGCTCGGCAAAGAGGGCCTTGTAGTCGGCAATCTCGCGGCTCATGGTGGACGGTGTGGTGCTCATGGCAGTCTCTCTCATCGGTTGCTCGGCATGATGATGCGTGTTATTCGCCTTGACCCAGCGAGTAGCCTGCCTCGCCGTCAAAGGTGTAGAGATGTTCGGTCTTGACCACGTGCAGGCCCGCGGCGTCCAGGCGCGTCAGCAACGCCAAGAGATCAGGAAAGCGCAGCGGACGTTCGCTGACAAAACGGCAGCGCCAGTGATCGGTGCAAAAAGTTTCAGGTAGCCCATCCGGGTAGACCTTGACTCCGCGGTTGGTGATCATCTTGAGGGCAAGCCCGTCGCCGTTGAGCGCTTCCAGCCTTGCGCCCAGCCGTTCCGGGTTGCGCCCCTCCTCGTCCCAGTCCAAGAAAACGTCCACGCCCACCAAGGCCTTGTCGCGGCGGGGCGGTCGGGAGACGCGCACGCGGATGGGGCGATTTTCATAGGTGACGGGCGTCAGCGTATGGGGCTTGCGGCCCAGCCGCTCGATCACCGCGTCGGTGAAGTCGTCCGTGCCCACGTTGCGCTCCGAAAGGCCGACCCGGTAGATGTCCGCAGTGTGGATGCCGTCCTCCAGCGTCGCCAACCAGGCGTGCTTGATGGTCTCGGCATAGGACCCCAAGCCCAGATGCACCAGCATCTGGATGGCAGCCAGGAGTAGGCCGGACGGGTTGGCGACGCCGCGGCCCGCAATGTCCGGCGCGGAGCCGTGCACTGCCTCGAACATGGCAGCATTCTCGCCGATATTCGCCGACCCTGCCAAGCCCACCGACCCGGCGACTTGCGCGGCGATGTCCGACAGAATATCGCCGTAAAGGTTGAGCGTGACCACCACATCCAGGCTTTCGGGCATGGCGGCGACGCGCGCCGCGCCGATGTCAATAATCTGGTGCTCGGCGCGCAGATCGGGGTATTCGCGCGCCACCTCGTCGAAGACCTGGTGGAAGAGGCCGTCGGTCAACTTCATGATGTTGTCTTTGGTCATGCAAGTGACCTTTTGCCGCCCGTAGGCGCGCGCATACTCGAAGGCGTAGCGGATGATGCTCTCGCTGCCGGGCCGGCTGATCAGCTTGAGGACCTGCGTCACCTCCTGCGTCTGGCGATGCTCGATCCCGGCGTACAGGTCCTCCTCGTTTTCGCGGATGATGACAATGTTCATGCCGGGGTGGGTGGAGGCGACAAAGGGGGCATAGGCCTTGCACTGGCGCACGTTGGCAAAGAGGCCCAGCGATTTGCGGATGGTGACGTTGATGCTTTTATAGCCGCTGCCCTGGGGCGTGGTAATCGGTCCCTTGAGCAGCACTCGATTGCGGCGGATGGTCTCCCAGGCTTCGCGCGGGATACCGGAAAGGATGCCGCGGCGATAGACCGCTTCGCCGATTTCGATGGGGTCGAAGGCCAAAGGCACGCGCGCCGCTTCCAGGATTCGCAGCGTGGCGTTCATGATTTCCGGGCCGATGCCGTCCCCATGGGCAACGGCGACACGTTGAATGGCGGTCATGGTAGCTCTCCTTGTGCGCGATGGGCGCAGGCGAAATCGTCGCTGCGCCCGGACTGCTGAGCAGGAAACCGGCTTGGAGTCATCCGGCGGCGCGATGATGCATCGGCGTCCATTATAGCGGCTCCCGGCTTGCAACACCCCATCGCAGCCCGCCGCCGCGCAATTCTGCATCGCGACCTGTGGTATACTCCAGACCAGTTCGCGCGTCTCAACCGGCGCACTCCCCACCGCGCAGCAGAAAAGGACCTGAGTCATGCATCCTACGTGGCCCGACAGCAACACGTTTTGGCGCGACAAACGCGTTATTGTCACCGGCGGCAGCGGCTTCCTGGGCAGCGTCGTCGTGCGCAAGTTGCAGGAACGCGGCGCTGCCGCGGTCATCGTGCCGCGCAAGCAGGAGTATGACCTGCGTAACTTGGACGCCATTCGTCGCCTGCTGGAGGATAGCCGCGGTCCCGGCGGCGCGGCGGTGGATGTGATCATTCACCTGGCTGCCAATGTGGGTGGTATCGGTGCCAACCGCGCGCGGCCCGCCGAGTTCTTCTATGACAATCTTATGATGGGCGCGCAATTGATCCACGAGAGTTGGCGCGCCGGGGTGGGCAAGTTTGTCGCCATCGGCACCGTCTGCGCCTATCCCAAATTTGCGCCCATCCCATTCCGGGAAGACGATCTGTGGAACGGCTACCCGGAGGAGACCAACGCGCCCTATGGATTGGCGAAAAAGATGATGCTGGTCCAGGGTGAAGCCTATCGCGCCCAATACGGCTTCAACACCATCTTCCTGCTGCCGGTCAATCTCTATGGCCCCGCGGACAATTTCGACCTGGAGACTTCCCATGTCATCCCTGCGCTGATCCGCAAGTGCATCGAGGCAAGCGAGCGCAGCGATCACCGGTTGGTGGTATGGGGCGACGGCTCGCCCACGCGTGAGTTTCTCTATGTGGACGACGCGGCGGAGGGCATCCTCTTGGCGAGCGAGCGCTATAACGACCCCGCGCCGGTCAACCTGGGCAGCAGCTTTGAGATTTCCATCCGCGACCTGGTGGAGACCATCGTGCGCCTGACCGGCTTTGAAGGCGAGGTGGTGTGGGATACGAGCAAGCCCAACGGTCAACCCCGCCGCAAGTTGGATGTGAGCCGCGCGCTGGAGACGTTCGGCTTCCGCTCCACGACCTCGTTTGAAGACGGTCTGCGTGCCACCATTGCGTGGTTCCGCAGCCACCGCGATGCGCTCCCGGTGAGGCAAGAGCGATGAGCCGCATCACCGCCGTCGAACCCATCGTCGTGCGCCGGAAGTTGGCGCGGCCCTTCTACTTTTCGCAATGGGAGCAGCACGAGCGCGCCGTCTGTCTGGTCAAAGTCACCACCGATGACGGTCTCTACGGCTGGGGCGAGGGCTATGGTCCGGCGGATGTGGTCGCCGCGGGCATCCGCTTTCTCACGCCCTTTGTCTTGGGTGAAAATCCGCTGCACAACGCAGCTGTCTGGCAGACGCTCTACCGGCGCAGCCTGGATTATGCGCGTCGCGGGGTCCTGGTCTCGGCGCTGAGCGCCATTGACATTGCGTTGTGGGACCTGAAGGGCAAGCTCCTGGGACAGCCGGTAAGTGTGCTGCTGGGCGGGCCGCGACGGGCTTCGGTGGCGGTCTATGCCACCGGGCTTTACTTCACCCACACGCCGGACTTGCCCGGCGCGCTGGCGGCGGAGGCGGTGACCTATGCCGAGCAGGGCTTCAGCGCGATCAAGATGAAGGTGGGGCTAGGGTTGGCTGCGGATGTGGCGAATGTGCGCGCCGTGCGCGCGGTGTTGGGACCGGGCATCCAACTGATGATAGACGCCAATCACGCCTATAGCCGCAGCGAGGCCCTGGCGTTGGCGCGCGCAGTGGAAGACCAAACCATCGGCTGGTTCGAGGAGCCGGTTTCGCCCGAAGACTATGAGGGCTATGCCGAGTTGCGTCTGCGCACTTCGATCCCCATCGCCGGGGGCGAATGCGAGGCGCTCTGCGCGGGCTTTCGCCATCTGGCGACACAACACTGTGTGGACATCGCGCAGCCCGACTTGGGCATGGCGGGCGGTCTCACCGAGGGGCAACGCATCGCCGCGCTCATGCAGACCTTCGGCGCCAACGTCACACCCCACTGTTGGGGCACAGGTATCGCCTTTGCCGCCGCGCTTCACTTCGCCGCCACGTTGGAGATGATCCCCGGCAGGTTGATGGCTGCGGAGCCGCTGTTGGAAATGGACCGCAGCGAAAACCCCTTACGTGATGAACTGGCGACCCCGCGCTTTGTCCCGCGCGCGGGCCGCGTCGCGGTTCCCACAGCGCCCGGTCTCGGCGTGGACGTGGACCCCGCGGCGCTGGCTGCGTTCGCCTAATGGTTTGATCGCCAAATGACGAAGATGGTCATGCTGTTCGCCGAAGGCGGGCGTTGCGCCTACGCAGCGAAGCATCCCCCTCTGGTGGTCTATCGAGATTCTTCGTCGCTGCGCTCCTCAGAATGACGGCTACCTAGCGATCAGACCACTTAACCGGACTGCCCTTCTACGCGGTCCAGCCCAGATCAATGCTCCAGGTTGCGCCGGTGATCGCCGCGGCTGCGTCGGAGCAGAGATAGGCGACCAGCGCGGCTACCTCGTCCGGTTCCACCAGCCGCTTGATCGCGGCGCGCGCCAGCATCACTTGCTGAATGACCTCGCCGGGCGGCAAGTTACGCGTGCGCGCCTGATCCGCAATCTGGTTTTCCACCAGTTCCGTGCGCGTGTAGGCGGGGAGCAGCGCGTTGACCGTGATGCCGAACTCCGCGCCTTCGCGCGCGGCGGTGCGCGTCAACCCGAGCAAGCCGTGTTTAGCCGAGACGTAGCCCACCTTGAGGGGCGACGCGGTCACGCTGTGGATGGACCCCATGTTGACAATACGCCCCCAGCCCTGGGCCTTCATGGCGGGCCACACATGCTTGGTGAGCAGGAAAGGCGCGGTGAGCATCACCGCCAGCATCTGTTCCCACACGGCTTCGGGAAATTCGTCAATCGCCGCAATGTGCTGGTAGCCCGCGTTGGTGACCAGGATATCGACGCGACCATAGGCTGCCAGCGCGGCGTCTACCAAGTTGCGACAGTCGCGGGCGTGGGCCAAGTCCGCGGTCACTGCCAGGCCGTCCGCCTCTGCCGCAACCGCGGCAACCGCTTCGGCGCGACGGTCGCTCGCCACGATGCGATGCCCTTCCTGGGCTAGGCGTTGGACGACCGCGCGCCCGATCCCGCCCGCGGCCCCTGTGACAATGGCGACTCGTTGTGACATGTTTCCCTCCTGCGCGGTGATGAGTAGGCCCCCATTGTACACAGCGGCAAGGTAGGCTGCAATCCGCTTGGGCAGAGCGGCGCATCTCTGGTATACTCCCACATGCACCGGTGCCCGTCGCCCGGCACCCGGGTGACCTATGAGGAAAGATCCAAGATGTGGAGCAACAACAAGTGTCTGGTGAGAGGGCGCGGCCCATACGCCGTTTAGTGCGAGGGCTGGTCTGTCTGGTGGTTGCCTTCGGCTTGGCGAGTTGTTCGCCCATTGCGCCGTTTCCTGCAACACCGCCCTCCATGCCCATGACTCCTGTGGCGCCGGACAGTCCGGCGCTGACGCCCGTCGCAGAGGGACCGTCGCCGCCGGCTCCCCACTTTGCCACCGTCACCCCAGCGCCTATTCTCCTGCGCGGCCCGCTCACCGTGGGGCTGGATGCCGAGTTGCCCGAATCCATCGCCGGGCCGCTCCTGGCTGCGCTTAACCGTATTCCGCGCGTCCAGGCCGACAACGGTGCGTATCCGCTACGTGTATTAGACCAAGCCGGCAACGCTGCGGTACGGGTGACGGTCGTGCCCTGGCGCTTGGCACGGTCGCCGCTGGCGGCGCGCGCCTATGCTGTGGTCGCGCCCTTCGCCACCGTACGCGACGACATCCCCCTGGAGGAATTGCTGCTGCGCTGGCAAGGCCAAGCCGGCGACGCGCTCCTGGCGGGGGGCGAGGCGGTTGCGCTACTGCGTGGGGTGCTGGGTGCGCCCGCAGGGGTGAGCGTGGTGGAGGGCGACCTGACCGACGCGCTGGAGGCGACACCCGGCAGCCTGGGGATTGTGCCCTTCGACCAGCTACACCCGCGCTATAAGGTCCTCACGGTGGACGGGTTCAATGTGCTGGACAATCGCTTCGACGCAGCAGCCTATCCGCTCTTGGTCGCGGTGATGTTGGAGGGGCAGGCCGCGCCCCTGCTTACGCCGTTGCTGGCGGGGGCGGTGACACCGGTCACCAACCGCGACCCGGCGCGCCTGACCACCTTGATCATGACTGGCGTCACCGCCATCACGCGCGGGACCGCCGCAGCCATCGAGCGCAACGACCTGCTCTATCCCGCCGCCGTTATCTCCGCCACGTTGGCTGCGGCAGATATCACCCACGTGAGCAACGAAGTCCCGTTTCTGGACGACTGCGTGGTCAACAACACGCTCAACAACCTGATCCTGTGCAGCCACACCGACTACTGGGCCGTGCTGGAAGCCATCGGCACCGACCTCGTGGGGTTGAGCGGCAACCACGTCAACGATTTCGGGCGCGACGGTGCGCGGCGCTCGCTCCAGTTCTACCGCGACCGAGGGATTCCCATCTATGGTAGCGGCTTAACACCGGAAGAGGCGTGCGCGCCGCTCTATTGGGAACACGGCGGCAATACCTTTGCCTTTGTGGCGGCGCTAGCCTTCGGCCCGCCATCGGCCTGGGTCACAGAGGAGGAGCCGGGTGCGTGCGAGTACTACTCGCGCAAGGCGGAAATCCTCGCGTTGATTACGCAATTGGCCGCGGAAGTGGACATCGTGGCGGTGGAACTGCAATTTGAGGAAAGCTACGACGCGCGCCCGCTGGCGGCGCAGGTGCGCGAATTTCGCGAATTGCGTGCTGCTGGGGCTACCCTGGTCACCGGCGTGCAAAGCCACGTGCCGCAAGCCTGGGAGCCGTATGGTCGCGACGACCCCGGCGGCGCGGGGATGATTCTCTATGGCTTGGGCAATCTCTTCTTCGACCAGATGTGGAGTTGGGAGACACGCACCAATTTGATCGCGCGCCACACGGTCTATGACGGGCGCTTGCTCAGCACCGAAATCTTGACCACCGTGTTGGAAGACTTCGCCCAGCCACGCTGGACCACCGAGAGCGAGCGGGCCGAGCTATTGCGCCGCATCTTCAACGCAGCCCCACCCCGCCCTTGATCTATCACTTGACAATTTACAACCGTAGTTGATGATCCCCTTTCTGGGAACTCTAGGGCAATCGCGAACTATGAAAAGAGCGGTTGTAGGAACGAGAGCAAGTGGTCGTCGTCCCAGCCGGCGCGCAGGCGCTTATTTTTGAGGCCGAGTTTGGAGCGCTTGTCCTGCTGGAGCAAATTGAGGGCCATGTGGCGCAGGATAGCGAAACCGTGGGGCCGTGGTCTTTACACAGACGGCAGTCATCTTCACGGAAGGCAATGTCGAGTACCCGGTGTAGGCAATTCTCGATGTGCCGGTGGTGACGGGGCAGTGGTCTGTTCGCTAAGTAGCCGTCATGCTGAGGGGCGCATAGCCGGTCTGGGAACTCCCAAGTTTCTGGTCTTGTTGATGCCCCAACAGGACATTGGGAACTCAGCATGACGGCGGCATGGTGATTTTTCAGACAGAATTTAATCCCAGACAGCCGTACATCACCAGACCATCCACAGTTAAGTGCCAGCGGTCACAAAGCGTCACAACAGCCCCTGGCAACGCCTCAGTCCATGGCCCGGCCTCAAGGGCACGGATGATGGCGGCTTCGGCAAAGGCCCGCGGGACCCGGATACTCCGGCTTACGC
>CAKZVN010000315.1 GCA_937922105.1 uncultured Litorilinea sp. | reverse complement strand
GGCACAGCTGATCAATTCCAGCCTGCCGCCGGTCTTTGTGGGCGCAGGCGTGCTTCTGCTCTTTGTGATTTTAGCCGCGGGCCTCTCGGTGATCCGCGGCCCGCGCGACATCTAGTCTGTTTGTCTCGCCCTAATTTTATGTCAACTCAAGAGCTGACCGAATTCGCTGCGCCGCTACCACTTCCCTTCGCCGAGCTACTCGCCGCGTTGCCCGGCGCAACGCTGCATCACCCGCCGCCTGCGCCGTTGACCATCCACGCCGTCACCGCGGACAGCCGCGCTGTGACGCCCAGCGCGCTCTTTGTCGCCGTGCAAGGCGGCAGCGCCGACGGTCATCGCTACATCCCGGCGGCGCTGAGCAACGGTGCGTGCGCCGTTGCGGGTACGCATAGTCCGGCAACCCTGGCGTCCCTGGGAATTGACCTCCCGGCCCACATCCCCTATCTCCAGGTGAACAACGCCCGCCTAGCCCTGGCGCGGGCCGCCGCCGCGCTCTATCGCTCGCCCAGCCACGCCCTGACCGTGATCGGCGTCACCGGCACCGACGGCAAGACCACCACTGCCACCCTGCTGGAGTCCATCCTGATCGCAGCCACGCGCGGGCCTGACGACCCCGTGGGCACGGTCGGCGTGATTACCACCGTAGCCGCGCGCATCCGCGGGCGCGCCACCGATACAGGCCTGCATGTCACGACCCCCGACGCGCCCGACGTGCAACGCTTCTTGGCGACCATGCGCGACCTGGGCTGCACCATGGCGGTGGTGGAAAGCACCAGCCACGGTCTGGACCAGGAACGCGTCGGCGCAGTCGCGTTCGATGTTGCCGTGGTCACCAACATTACCCACGAACATCTGGACTATCACGGCACGCGCGAGGCCTACGTCGCGGCCAAGGCCAAGCTCTTGCGCGCGCTCTACGCCACGCCGCCCAAGCCCGGCATCCCACGCGGCGCGGTGCTGAACGCGGACGACGACGGCAGCTACGCTGCGCTGCTCGCGGTCCTGGACGAGGAGGAGGCAGCCGGCACCGTGACGGTCGTGCGCCGACCCTATGGGGTACGCGCGGACCGCGCCGCCGCCGAGATCGCGATCCGGCACAACGAATTGGCCGCGGTCGCCACCGACGTTGTCACCACGCCCCAAGCCACCGAGTTTACCCTGCTCTGGTGGGGCGGTGAGCTGCGCTTGGCCTCACCGCTCATCGGCGACTTCAACGTCTACAACATCACCGCCGCGTCCGTTGCCGCGCTTCATTTGGGCATCGCCCCGGCTGCGGTCCAAGTCGGCATCGCCGAGATGCGAGGCGTCTCCGGGCGCATGGAACGCATCGAAGCCGGGCAAGATTTCTTGGCCCTGGTGGATTTCGCGCATTCGCCTGCCAGCCTGGAACGCGCGCTGCTCACCTTGCGCCCGCTGGTCGGTGTCGGGCCGGACGGCACCCCAGGCCGGCTCATCGCCGTCTTCGGCAGCGCAGGGCTGCGCGACCGCGCCAAGCGCGGCCTCATGGGCCAAGTGAGTGGGCGACTCGCCGACATCACGGTCATCACCGCCGAGGACCCACGCACCGAAGACCTGGACGAGATCAACCGGGCCATCGAAGCGGGAGTCCTGGCGGCGAATCCCCGCGCCACCTATCTCATTGTGCCCGACCGCGCCGCGGCGATTCAAGCCGCCGTAGACATGGCGCGACCGGGCGACGTGGTGGCAGCCTTCGGCAAGGGACACGAACGCAGCATGTGCTTCGGCACCACCGAATACCCCTGGAGCGACCAAGACGCGCTGCGCACCGCGTTGGAGAAACGCCTACGGGCAGCGGCTGCGTAAAAAGCTGATGTGCGTGGCGTAGGCAGAGCTACCGGGACTCCCCCAACTCGTGTAGGGTCCGCCCGGTGGCATGGTGTTTTCCACAGCGCTACGCAGCAATCTACAGAAAGAACTGTTCACTTCCGGCAACTGATGACACGCGACACACGAACGCTGCCCAGCGGGTACGTCCGGCATGACAATAGGACCAGGATTGTTCCACGTCGCTTGGCCGATAGGCACATACCAAACGGGCGAAACGGTGTTGAGACCAGCGTCCAGCGGTGTCCCCGGATGGATGTTGAACGCGTTGTCGCCACGATGGCAAACTGTACAGTTTTCGGTGAGGTTAAAACCGTTCTGGAGGTTTGCAATCACCAACGACGGATTCACGCCGGTGATGGTGCGCCCGGTAGCCTCGTCAATGTTGTCCCAGAAGCAGGCCCGCCCGGTCGTTGCGCTTTGACAAATGATGCCCAGGAGCTGAATGCTTCCGCTGGCGTCGCGCCGCGGCAACGCATAGCACGCGCCGGGGGTTTCCGCCGGGGGCGAATAGGTATAGACCTGGGCGGTGAGACCGGTGGAGATGAACGGTCGCGTCAAGGTACCGCGCAACACCCAGTCCTCATGGGGCCAATCGGGAGGAATCGGCACACCCTCCGCTTCGCACGCATTGATGTACTGCTGCCCGGTCGAGAAGGGGCGCAAAACGAAGTTCGGCCAATAACGGCGCAAAAATTCCCATAGCTGCGGGTGAACCGAGTCGAGATGGAAATCCCACAACCCGCGTCGCAACAACGGCATCCGCCATTCATAGGCCTCGCGCAGATGCCCTGGCGCGGTCCACAGCAGGCTGTCCAAATAGGCGTGGCGCGCGACAACGCCGTACTCCCCCTCCACCTCCTTGGCACCGTTGATGAGCGCCAACCACTCTTCCATCTGCTTTTTTTCCAGCGGCGTACTTGCCTTGTAGATCTCCTCGATCATCGAATTCTGGACCGCGTCGATCACGTCCACGGTCAATTCGATGGGCTTGAAATCCCGGTCAAAGAGTTGACCATGATACGCGTACGCAATGTACTCGGCGGGAATGGGCGGCGGGGTCTGCCCACCATTCGCCAGCGCCATCAGAATCGGCAACAACACCGGCAACAGGAACTTCATACCCCCGGTCCTTTCACTGGAAAGCTGCCACAGGAAAAACCATTGAAGACCCTGAAACGCAACAGTGCACCGGCTCAGGCGACCGGAGCGCGACGTTGGAGCGCGCGGTGCCAACGTCGCGCGATGAATAAGCGATGAAAATTGAGTGATGTGGGAAACGCACACAAAGACAGTGTGCGAGCGAGGGTGCGGTCCGCTGTGTCGGCTACCAAGATAGTACCGCCAACGCACTCGATTATAGGCCAATAGACGCGGCTGTCAACCGGCGCGCAGGCCGCGTTGCACAAACGCAGACCGGGCGTAGGGTGCACGAAGCAGGCTGCTGCAAAGCGGCGCGCGGCGCTTGTGTCTTCCCCTGCTTTGTTGTATGATTCACTCCGATTATGCCGAGGTGTGCCCCTGTTGTGCCTTACCCGACCGGGTTACGCAGACAGGACGCCCTGGCTGATCGCGCCGGACCTTATCTCGCTGTGCGCCGTTCCACGCGTGCCACCCGGCGGCCGTTTGCACTTTATCCGTATTCATCACAGCACCTAAAGGAGACTGGGCATGCAGGCGAGACCCAAGATTGTCAAAATCCTCGCTGTCGCGCTCATTGTCAGTCTGGTCTTGGCCGCCTGTGGCGGAGGAACCACCGGGAAAACCTGGTTCAACCTTCCCTCCGTCCGGGTGAATTTGCAGCCGGATGGCACCGCGCGTGTCTTCGGACTGAACATCGGCTACATCGGCATCGCGCCGACCTTGATTCAGCAACTGCAAAGCGCCAACATCCAACGGCTTGAAGTGCGTATCGGCTACAACGGCGTGCATGTCTATGCCAATGGGCAAGACCTGCCTTACTTGGCCTGGGACCAAGCCAAAGTAGAGACCATCCAGGCCATCCTGCCGCGCTTGCCCGGCGTGCCCAACGCCCAGCTGATTGCGGACGTATTGCCCTGGCTGCGCACCATCGGTTTGGGCGCGGCCATCAATCTGCCCGTTGCCCCGGGCCGCCCAGCGCTCAATATCCCGCGCTGGACAGGCGAAACCGCCATCACCCCGGCGCAGAACGTCCAAACCACCATCGGCCCTATCACCATCGGCAGCCTGACCTTTGACCGCACCGGCAACCCCTTCATCGAGGGAGTACCGGTCTCCGTGTTGGAGCAGGCGCTGGGTATCGCGCTCCCGCTGGCTCTGCCGCCCGACTTGCTCGCCATCTTACAGGGCATCGGCGCGGAGAACGTCCAAGTCAAGGTGCAACCCAACGGCATTGACCTGACCCTGGGCAATCGCCCCCTGCCCGGCATCGCCTGGGACAGCCAACGCCTCACCGCGCTGGGTCAGGTGCTGCCGGCTTTTGTCACCGACGCCGCGCTGCTGGAGCAGATCAACCAGGTCCTGCCGCTGTTGGCAGGCGCCGACATCACCCTGGCGGTCTCCTTCACCGGTGAGCAAGCCGCCGCAACCGAACTGGCGCCCATCTCCGTTGATCTAACCGATGGCGGCGCAGTGCGCATCTTCGGCATCTCGGTTCTGCCCGACGCCACCGTGGACCCGGCAGTCATTCGCCAGTTGCAGAGTGCCAATGTCCAGCAGCTCGCCGTCTCGCTGCAACCGGGCGGTCTCTTCCTCGCCGCCAACGGGGAAACGTTGCCCAGCATTGTCTGGACCGACGCATCGCTCTCGACCGTAACCCAGGTGGCAGGCGTCCTCTTGGGTAGCGAACAACTGATTGACAGTGTGCTCAACATTGCGCTGGGCATCGGCCCCAACCTCAAGGTCAATGTACCTCCGGCCCCCGGCGCAGCCCCGGTTGAGATCCCGGACGAGATCACCTTTGACATTCGCCCCACTGAGCCGGACCCGCAAGGCGCGACCATCCGTCTGCGCCTGGGCGTGGATGCTCGCGGCAATGTCACCCAGTTGGGCGGCTTCACCGCCGATGAGTTGGGCCAACTGGGCCTGAGCTTGCCCTCTATTGACATTGACGCAGTCAACCGCCTGCGTGAGGCTGGTATCCGCGTCGTGCAGTTGGATAACGATCCGGGTCGCTTCAACGTGCGTTTCGACGGCAGTGACATCATTGCACTGGTCTATGATCGCGAAGCGCTGGAGTCGGTGCTGGAGATCGCCACACCCTTTGCCACCGAAACCGTGTTGGCGGACCCGGGCCTGTCGCAGATCATCCGCGAGCAGTTGTTGCCGCTCTTCCCCACCACCAACCTGGACCTTACTTTCGTCCTGGAGTAATCTTCCTGGTCCGAGCGCCGGGTTAACCATCGGCACGCGAGCCGCTGTCCTCTGGGGCAGCGGCTTTTGCTTGCCCCGCCACCAACAACGCCAGCGCGCACCAGTTCCACGCCGCCAAATCGGGCAATGCCTGGAACGCATCCACCTGCGCGTGCGCCAAGCCTGCGACCAGGCCCGCCGCTGCGCCTGCCCACAACAATCTCGCCTGCTCCGGCAACGGAGGCCGCAGCCGCGCCATGCGCCGCAACACCCAGCCAAACCAGAGCAGCGCCGCCACACCGCCGCTCGTCGCCAACTCCAACCACACCTGATGCGGGTGGCGCAGGTTCGGCTCCGTCGGATAGCCGGGCGGGAGATAGGCGGGATAGGTCCACGTAAAACCGCCCGGCCCCACCCCCGCCAGGGGAAACTCGGCGACCATCCGCCCAGCCGTCTGCCATGTCTCCCAGCGCGCGCCCAATGTTGCCCTATTGAACAGACGGTCCAGCATACCGCCCAGCACAACCAGGAGCACCGCCAGCACCGTCCCTGCCACCATTAGCCCCACCCATCTACTGCGTGCGCCATCACGGGCCGCGAATACCAGCCAGAGCGCAGCGCCTGCAGGAAGCCCCAACAGCAGCGCGCCGCGGCTCCCCGTCAACACCAGCGCAACGCTGGTGATCGCCGCGGCCAGGAGTACGGTCCAACGCCGCGTTCCCCTGGTGACGCCTGCTAGCCCCACCAACAGAAAAAGCGTGCGCTCCAAATAGAGGGCCGTATGGTTGGGCGAAAAAGTTGGACCGACCAAGCGGCGCAGACCATCCGCCGGAGTTCCACCGCCGCCGAGCCACTCCACGAGACCGGCTAGCGCAGCCAACACGCCCCCCAGCGCCAACCCAGTCGCCAGGTCACGTGCGCCGGCGGGGTGCCGGGCAGCGCGCCGCACCACCAGAAAGAGCACCACCGGGACCCACACCAACTCGACCATCCCCTGGAGATAGGCAGGCCAATGCCATACGCTCGGCATCGCCAAGAAGGCGACCCCAACCCACGCAGCGGCAACCCATGCCCATCCGTCTTGCCCCCCGCGCAGCAACGCCTTGGCCCGGCCTAACACACCCGGCAGCAGACAGAGCAACGCGGCCTGTGCCGGTGGGATTGCCCACAGTATACCCGCCCAAGCCACTTCCTTGTGATAGTGGTGAAAGGGCAGCAGCGCCAGCACCAACATCAGCCCGCCACGCGGCTGGGCAGCCATCAGCAACGCCAATGCCCCCCAGCAGACCACGATCAGCGGCGCCCAAGTCGCAAGATAATAGACCAGCAATACCAGCGCCCACATCCCTGCACGCACTGTCCATGCGCGGGCTAAGTAGGCACGACGCAGCGCGTGCCACGGGATCAAGCGCGCCGCGCGCGCGCCGCGCCACACGATCACACCGAGACCCAACAGCCCGCTCCACAACTCCGGTGGAAACGGGATGTCCACAGGCGCAGGCTGCGGGCGCGCAGGCCGCGCCGCCTGCCACGCCCGCAACGACGCGGCTAGCCCGTCGTTCAAGGCAAAGCCCCACCAGGGGTCTCCCAGCGAGACTGCCGGCTGGTCCACAGCCCAGCCCACCGCCGCCACCCAGGGCCAATGCCCATAGGCCATCTCCACCGCAGCCAACGTATAAGCGATCTGGTGCGCGGGAGTGACCGTGCCCCAGCGCGAATCGGCGCGCACATTCCAGCCCATGCGCGCCACCCAAAGCGGCTTCGCTCCGTCCCCTGCCTCGATCATCACCTGGCGCACCAGGCGGATGCGCTGCCAAGTCAAGCGCCGGGCAAGGTGCGCGCTGTCTCCGGGCGTGGCGCCGAAGCCAAAAGGCTGCACCGCGACCGCGTCGAAGCTGGTCGCGGCCCCGGCGGCATAAAGCCGGCGCAAATAGCTCGGCTCGTCTATGGCTGTATGGCCGCGATCGGTGGTGGGAGCCAGGGCCGCGGTCAAAATAAAGGCATCGTCATCCATGCTGCGAACGGCCGCGGCCCCAGCCTTAAGCAACTGGGCATAGGCTACCGGCTCGATGTGGCGCGCGCCCCAATGCGGCGCGATGTTCGGCTCGTCCCACAGTTGGTAATAGCGCACCCGGTCGCCATAGCGCGCAGCTACCGCTGCGGCATACGCGGCAAAATCCGCGGGGTCGGCAGGAGGAGCAAGCGCGCCGGTGCGTGTCGTGCGGTCAACCTCGGCGCGCGCCCAGACCGGACTGCCGTCCAGCAGCAACACCGGTGTCAGACCAGCCTCCAGCAGCGCCGCGACCATCACGTCAGCCTGTTGCCATTGCCGGTGCCCCGGTTCAGGCTCGATGCGGCCCCAGTCCAGACGGATGCGCGCCCACTCGAAGCCGCTTGCCGCCAAGCGGTGGGCAACGCGACGCTGCTGGAACGGCGTATATTGGTGCAAGTCCACATGAATGCCCAGAAAGGGGTGCGCCTGGGCGGAGGGTAACGGCCCGCCTAGTCCGGTGCGAGCGTCGCGCACTTCGGCAAGCGCCTGCCCGACGGCGTAAAGTTGGGCGAGCAGGAGGACAAAAAGGAGCAACAGGCGCAGGGCTGCCAAGTACGCGCGGCGATGTAAGGGCATGGCGCAACGAGGCTAGGCAGAGCGCCCCTGAGTCTCTTCGATCAAGCGTTTCAGGCGCAGAGTCGCCGCCTTGGTCTGGCGATACTCCACCACCTTGTTCGCAAAGGCCTCGGCATCTTCGCGCGCGGTCAAACCGCGCAGTTGCTGGAGCAGGCTGGCGAGTTCCTTGAGCAAGGCGCGCCACTTCGCAGCCACAAATTGATACTCGGCGGGCAACTCGTCCACACGCACCGTCGCGCTGATATGCGCCAGCCAAGCCGCCTCCGCAGCCAAATCAATCGGCTTGGCGCTTTCCACCGTATCGGGCGTGGCTGTCGCATCCTCCCCGAAAGCAAAGACGCGCCCATCCTCGCTGTTGAGCCATAATACCGGCAGCCCATAGCTGAAATCGCCGGGATTGAGGGCATAGAGATCGCTGCGCGCGGCGGTGACAGCCTGGTCAATCAGCCCCGGACACGCGCCGCAGAGCAGTTCCTCATAGAGCGAATGGGTAAAGTTGATGGCTGCGTCGTCGCGAATAGGGGCCTGCATGGCGATCACGGCGGGCACCCCCGCCTGCAACAGTTTCATCCCTACGCTTGAAAATGCATCGCGGTCGGGCGCACGCGCCGCGGAACAGGCATTGAGTATCACCAACTTGACCGCGCGCGCACGCGCCAGCACGCTGCGCCAAGAGTCTGGGCTGACCAAAATGGGCTGGTTGCGCTGCCAAAGCCATAACCCATCCGGCGCGCCGTGCCCGATGAAGTGTAGCACAGCGGGCTTTTCCGCGGCTAAACGCTGGCGCAGTTCGGTGATGTTGAACTTGCCGCGCATCACCTCCACATGGACCCGCTCCGCTCCCAGTGCGGCTGCTACCTGCTCGGTTCCCGCAATCTCACGGCTGCTGTCAATGATTTGGTCCGGGTCATCGGGCGCGACGATCAGGATATTCACGGGCAGCGCAACGCGCAGCCGTCGCGCCGGGGCCAACCGGCTGTAGACCGTCGCAGAGCGTACCAGCGTGACTCGGCTATCCGCGGCAAAAACGGTACCACGCGCCGGGTCGTACAGCGCCTCCCAGGGCAACGCCGCCACATCCGCCGCGGCAATGTCCAACCGCAATCGGACACCTTCCACACGCTCCGCATCCAGATCGGCGCGCGCCGCAACCCACAGTTCATACAGCGCGCCACTGAACAGCGCCTGAAATAGCTGCGCGCCGACTTGCGTAATGGTCGCCGCATCGCCGGTGAGGGTTGTCTGTTCCAACAGGCGCGGCGTATCGCGCCAGGCCGGATCGGCGATGGTGGCGTGCAGCAACCCGGTGGCATGGCTGCGTTTATAGCGCGCCAACAGGGGATAGGGGGCCTGCTCGCCTTGAATGGTGATGTCAAAATCTACCAGCGTACACTCCGCCATCTCGCGCGCCTCGAATTGACAGGGGCACCCCCCGACCGTACAATGGACGGCATGGGATGCATCCCCTTGCCGGTGTGCGGACCCCGCCGAGCCGCAACCCGAATCCTACCGACCGAGGATTCTTGTGGAGCGGACTTTCCGGCTTGATGGATCTCTTCTTTGAATATGACGGCGGACTTCGCCATTTGATATGGTGATTCCCCTCGATATGCGATAGAAAGTGCTAATGGCTTTACCTGACTGGCGTGCCGGTCTCACCCGCACCGTCTTGCGCCCCAGTGTACCGTGGAACGTGCCCGACCCATGGCGGCAGGCACCTGTAGCCGTGCGCCGCGCCCTTCGCCGCGCCGTGCGCCGGGTGCGCGCCTGGTTGGTGCGCTCCCCCGCCGATGTCGACCCGCGTGACCGCATCGGCGTTGCCACCTGGATGGTCGTTTTGGGGTTGGGCATCAGTCTCTTGCTGGAATTGCCGAGCGCGGAGATCAGCTTTTGGGCGCTCGGTTCGCCGGTGACCATTCCGTTCACCGGTCCGTTGATTGCCGCGGTCTTTCTGGCAATCCTTGCTGCCGCCGGCGCCCAGAGCGTCGTCACTGTCCATCCACTCTATGTCACCGGCGCAACTCGGCGGCGTACCTGGACCTATTGGGCGTTGCCCATGGCTCTCACCATCATTGCCACCATGCTCTTGCCTGCCGCGCCCAGCGCGTTTCTTCAGGTAGTAGGCCTGCTGCTAAGCGGCGCCCTACTGGGCATGGCGTATGGCGGTCTCTATGTGACCGTTGCGCCTGGCAAGCCCGGCTTCCGCCGCGCACGGCTCTGGCTGGATGCGCTCGCCTACGGCTCGGCTCTGCTTCTCTTCCTCTTTGTCTATCAGACCCGCACGCGCAGCCTGGTTTCGGGCACCCTAGTCGCAATCACTGCGCTTTTGCTTGCCATCGAAATCCTGCGTACCGCTACCGACCGCTCAATGGTTGCCATCACCTACGGCGGCATCATCGGTCTGGTCCTGGGCCAAGTCACCTGGGCGCTCAACTATTGGGTGCTGCCCGGCTTGACCGGTGGACTACTCCTGCTTTTGATCTTTTACCTCATGGTCGGGATCGCGCAGCAAGGTTTGCTGGGGCGGTTGAACCGTCGCGTCTGGGTGGAATTTGCGGTCTTTGGTGTCGTGGCGCTGGGGTTGATTATTGTGATGGGGCCGGGCTTCAGCATCGCCCCCCCACTTGACTGATCCGAACGCTTATCCTGTACTGCGCGCCGGGGTCCTATTCAAAGGCCGGCGACGCTCCTCCTGCACAGCCGCGACCAAGCGCGCCGTGTTGCCCCGCCACTCTTGGCGCAACGACGGGTTAGCAGTTAATTGTTCCAGGGTCTGGGTCAAGACTCGGTTGACCGGCGTAGCAATGCCCAGGGCTTCTCCACGCGACGCCACCGCGCCGTTCAGCCAACGGACTTCGGTCTTCCCGCGCCCCTTCTCCAAGTCAATATGCAGACTGGGCCACTTTTCCCCGCGGGCCGCCATCACCTCTTGGCGCAGCAGATAGCGCAACAACGGCTGCGGCACCAACAGCAGCATGATTCCCAGCCACTGGAACGGGTAATGCCCGATTTTGACGGGTCGGATGCCTGCGGCGCGCATCACCGCCAGTGCCTCGCGCCACGCCTGAATCTCCAGGTCCACCAAATCGTTTTGGGCAAAGAGACGTTGGGGCTTCTCGTCCAGGATCGCACTGGTCGCGTTGCCCATGATGTTCATCAACAGTTTGGTCCACTTCACACTGGCAGCAGGCTCGGTGTCGGTCACGTGAAAGCCCGCTTCCTTGAGCGTGTAATGGGTCGCTTCGCGCAGTTCGGTGAGCGTGCCGGGCACCCATTCCGCCAGCATCAAGTTGTAGCTGGGCCGCTCGACGCGTACCAACGCCGGCTCCAGCACGCTGACCGGCGTCGTCAATATCCCCGCCATGACGCGCTCGCGGCCCACGGTCTCCGCCATCAATTCTTCGTTGCCCACCCCATTTTGCAGCGAGAGCAACGGCGGCGGGGTGCTCCTGACCTGTGTCAATTCCTCCAACACCGCCGCCGTGTCATAGCTCTTGACCGTGATCACGACGAGATCATACTCCTGCCACGGTTCGACAAACGCTTCGGCAATACTGCTGACCACCGTCAAACGCCCATCCGCACGGTGTTCCCCGGTCTCGTCCACCACACGCAGCCCGCGGGCGCGCACAGCCTCCACCACGGCGGGCCGCCCCACCAATGTCGTCGTCTGCCCCGACGAGACAACTCGCGCGGCGATCAAACAACCGATTGCGCCTGCACCGATTACCAAGACCCTCACGTGAGTTTCCGCTCCTGTAAGTTGTAAAGGCCATAGGCCGCGGCCAAAATCTCGACGGGATGGCGGCTGGGAAGTTGGGTGCCATGTTCTAATTGCCAGCGGCAAGTTTCTGAATCGCACGCAGTATACCGCACATCGCCCATCTGGTCACAAGCAACATTGCGCACAAATGCAAATAACTCCTCGCCCACATCCATGGCAATGCGATACTTTTCGGTTTTGTAACCGTAAGTCCCGGCAATGCCGCAGCAGCGCGCTCGGCTCTCCACTACGCGCAGGCCGGGAATGAGACCCAGAATCTCCAACGCAGGCTTGCCGACGCGGTGGGCACGCTGTTGGCACGGGGCATGATAGGGAAGCGTCATGGGCAACGACCGGAAGTCGGTACGCAGTTCGCCCGCTTCGTGCAGCACGCGCAGCCACTCGAAGAAGTCCCACACGCCTTGTGCCAACGTGAGCGCGGCTTCCTCGTGCATATCCAGCAGCTCCGGCGCTTCTTCCTTGAGCGTGAGCGTACAGCTGGTGCTGGTCCCCACAATGGGGATGCCGGCGCGGGCGAAACCCGCCAGGGTCGCCACATTGCGCCGGTGATAGCCCGCGGCTGCGCCGAATTCACCGTTGCTCAAAAGCGGCAGCCCGCAACAATTCTGGGGCGGCACGATCACCTCGTAGCCGTGATGCTCCAACACCGCGATGGCGGCTTTGCCCACAAACGGCTCGTAATACTGCGTGGCGCAGCCGTGAAAATAGACCACGCGCTTGGCTGGGTCCGCCGCAGGCCGCGGCTTGCCGAAGGAGGCGCGGGCGCGACGGCGCAGCCAATCCCCCAACGTGCCCGACTCGCTCCAGCGTGGCAAGGGTGCCTCGCGCGCAATCCCCAACACTTTATCAGCCAAAAGACGGCTCAGCGGGTTGTGCAGCGCAAAATTCGCCACGGCAGGCATCACGCTCCCCACCCTGCCCAACAACTCGTTGCGCCCCAACAAACGATTCCGCAGGGGAATTCCCCGGTATGCCGCGATCTGAGCGCGGGCGCGCGCGTTCATCTCGGCAATCGGCACGCCCGTCGGGCAGACTTCGTTGCAGACGCGACAGCCGGAGCAGAAGTCCACGGAGTCGTCGGGCACAAGCAGTTGGTCCGGTTTACGGAAGCGCTGGGCCTGCGGGCCGGCATATTTGGGACCGGGGAAGCGGTCGGTCACCGCCGAGACCGGGCAATAGCTGGTGCAAATGTTGCACTTGATGCACGCGTCCAGCGCGTGATCCACCGAGTGCCAGGAGATGGAGTGTCCGGATGGTGTGTGCATGGTTTGGATCGGATTCAGGCGGCAACCGGTAAGCGACCGAACGTCGCAGCATGGGCCAAATACGCGGAGATAGCTGCGGCAGCCGTGGCGACCGCCAGCCCCTCATGGCTGCGCGTGCGAATGGCGTCGGCGTGGGCCAAGAGATTGCCCGCCGCCCACAAATTGGTGTAGAGCGCGTTGCCGGACGCGTCGCACGGCTGCCAGTCGGCGTTCACGCGCACACCACTGCGAAAGACGGCATGACCTGCCGGGTCCAGAAAGGAGGGCGCAAACCAGCGGTCACGCGTTTCCGGCGTTGTCAGCGGCAGGTCAAAGACGACCTCGCGCAGGGCGCCACTGGGTCCGCAGGTAAAGCCGCCGCCCAGGATGCCGCCGGTCGCCAACAGCACCGCGCGGGCACGGTGACGCAGGGGACGGGCGCTGGTGGCAGTCGCAACCCACTCAATCTGCCCGCCGCTTGCGCCAAATGCCACAGCCTCCATGTTGAGTTCTACGCGCACCCCCAGATCGGCCAAGCGGCTACGCAACGTATGCACCAGCCGCATCCCCGGCACGCTGGGCGGCAGCAGGGGAATCTCAAAGACCGGCGCGCCGACTGCCGCCTGGATATCCGACCAGACCGCGGCGTGCGGTTCCACGCCGAGCAGCGCGGGCAAGCCGATGCGCTCCCCCGGCGCAACCACCTCGGCGAGGGCCGCAGCCAAGGCCTGGCGTCGCGACGGTGCTTCCAGCGCCTGCGCCAGATGGACGGCATTGGCGTCATGGCGGTCGGTGAGCAGGCTCAGCGGCAGCAGCACAGCCCGCGCCGCATGGCCTTGGCGTTGCAGATTCTCGGCGATCAGGTGAGGAAAAAAGTCCCGTAATCCCGTGAAGCCGGTGATCAGCATGGGCGCGGGGTCATCCAGCCGCCCGCCCAACTGCGCAACAGGGGCAGCATACACCGGTCGCGCGCTGCCCACCGCGCTGGGCAAATAGAGATTTTCGTCCTGCGCGTGCCCGCCATAGGCCAACCCGGCGGCACTCAGCGTGGCAGCCAGTTCACGCACGGCGCGAGCGGCGCTCACCCCACCCACTTGGCGCAGTGGGTGCTCGGCAGGCAACCGGCTGATCCCCTCGACCGGAGAACGTACCGGCGTATGGTCGGGTAAATACCCCAGCAGGTCCAGCGTTCCTGCGCTCCATAGCGGCGCGCCCAACCCTTTGGCAATCACGCGCACGCTGCGCCCTGCGCTCGCCGCGCCGAGCGCCGCGGTCAGCCCCGCCAGCCCCGCACCGATCACCAGGAGATCAAGCATGGTCTGCCTCCGCATGGACCGTCGCCGGGGGGTCCAGGTCGTCCACCGGATCGTGATAGAAGGCCGTGAGCGGGCTGGTCGCGCCGTCGTCGGGCAGATGGTCCACGTTGAGCAAACTCAAGTAGATCAACTCATCCAGCCGTTCCTGCTTGAGTTGGTGACCCCACAGAATAGGCGTGACACCTTTCCAGCGTTCCTGCAAGAAATCGCGCAACAGCAAGTTGGCGTTGAGCGCAGGCACGGGGGCAGGGGTCGGCTCACTGCGTGCCAGGCCGGCATTGTGCCCAGGCGACTGGAGATACGCGACCTCCCAGCGCGGCGCGGCATCGGTAGCCGATACACGATCGCTCGCCGCCGGGGAGGCGTCCCGCTGCATGGCGTGTAACACCCCCACCGCGCGCAGCGTGCAAAAGCCGCCCTGGCACGGCCCCATGCCCAGGCGGACATCACGGCGCAGGTCATCCAGCGTCACGGTCGGGTTGCGCTGCGCCGCCTGTTCCAACATGGCGCGTGTGACCAACTCGCATTCACAGATGAGATCGGGCTGCAACAGCCGCTCCTCCACCTCATGCA
Organism: uncultured Litorilinea sp.; assembly: GCA_937922105.1. GTDB lineage: Bacteria > Chloroflexota > Anaerolineae > Caldilineales > Caldilineaceae > QEUY01. The sequence goes on along the minus strand of CAKZVN010000315.1, from coordinate 227 downwards.
AGCGATGGCCCAGCCAATAATGGCCCTGCTCCACGCCCGGCACCGGCGTCTGCGCGGTGGTGCAAGGCCGCGTCACGCCCAGATGCTCGCACGCTTTGTCCAGGGTCATTTCCGCCATCAGGCGGAAAGTCGTCCATTTGCCGCCGGTGATGGTGAGAAAACCGCTGACGCCGTCGCGCTGCCGGTGGTCCAACAGGGTGAGCGCGCGCGTGGCATCGCGGCTCTCG
>CAKZVN010000314.1 GCA_937922105.1 uncultured Litorilinea sp. | reverse complement strand
CTTGCCGCCCATGAGTTCGCCCACCACGCCCGACGGGCCGACATTGTCGGGCAATAGCCCGCCATTGGCTGCGGCGCGTGCGATCCACCCGTCGGTGTAGGTGACAAGCCACTCCCGGTACTTGGGCGCGCCGGTCAACAGGTAAGCATTGGCGACCAAGCTGGTGACCAGCAAGTTGGTCGCGACATCGCCGCGTCCCATACGCTCCTGCATCACCTCGCCCATGCGCCGGGCCTTGGTGGGGTCCTTGAGGTCGTCATAATGGGTGATGCCCGGCACATCGCTGTAGGGCAACCCGTATTGGCGCATACTCTGCGCCCAGCCATAAGAAGGATCACCGTCGGTGAAGCCCCAGCGCGGGCCGCCGCTGCCGTTGTGCGCGGCGCGGATGATGTTGTGGACCGGGTCATAGTTGGGGGCATCCGGGTCCTCGCCCAGATAGAAGCCCGCAAAGCGTTGCGCCCGCTCCCGGTTGATCGGGTTGTGCGGATCGGCCAAACAGAGAAAATAGAAATAGATATAACTTTCGGCCTGGTGAAATTGATCGTAGCCGAACTCATACTCTTTGTGGACTAAGCCGAACTCGGTCAGCTGCCGTGTGATGGCGTCCCACTGGCGTTGCCCCAGGGTCAACAGATGGTCACCGCCGCCCAAAAGATAGGCCAACGGCCAATTGAACGAGCTTTCATAAAAATCGTCGGCGCCGTCGCGCACGTTCTCGTACCAGGTGTCGCGCCAGATCAACGTGCCGTCTTCGCGCGTATACTTGGCTAAAAACGGGTAGACAGCCTGGTCCATGACTTCCAAGAGCTTGCGCTCCAACACCGCCCAGGACGGCGGCGCGCCCAGCGGTACGCTTGCCGTAATGGTTTGTAGGCTCACGAGCAAGACTCCTTGTGGAAAGAAACGCAGCACCCCATTTGGCCTCGCCTTGCGCCGGACAATCGCACAGCAGCGCCGACACGTGCCCCACCGCGCGTCCACCCGACACCAATGTGACCACAGGGAGGCCGGACGGCCTCCCTGTGGTCACATTGGTCACAGCCCGGCGTGCGATTAGCGGGGATTGGCCTCGCGCCAGGCGAGCAGCTGGCGCTGTACTTCCTCAATGACCTTCTGCGCGCCTGCGGCGTTCATGCGCGCCAGCAATTCCGGCGCGCCTACCTCATAGGCAATGTAGCCCTGCGCAATGGGCCGTTCCAGTTCGTCCATCACCGCAATCAGTTGCGCGATCTCGGTCTCGATGGGTTTGCGGTCCACCACAAAGCCCAGCGCCTGGGACGGGTAGGCGGTGTCGTTCATGATCTTGGTGGCTTCCCACGCGCCCACCTGCGCCGCGCTGCGATAGTAGGCGTTGAACTGGTTGCCGAACATCCAGTCCGTGTTGGGTTCATAGCCGCTGGTGGCGGAGGTGACGCCTTCGGGATAGGTGATCACCCGGTTGGCTTTGTCCTCCCATACCCAGTGGACGCCCTCGATGCCGCGCGCCAAGAGGTTATAGACCACCGGGTCGGTGTTGAGAACCTCCAGCACCTTCATCGCTGCCACCGGGTTGCGCGACGTGGCGCAGATCGCGTTCATCGTCGCGGTGGCGCCCGCGGTATCCAGGATCAGCGGGTCGGTCAGGTTCTTACTCACGAACTCCCAGCCCACCGCAGTTTGCATCTCGACATCGTTGCCCGGCTTTTCCACGTGATAGCCCATGGCAAAGAGACCGGCACGGAAGGCGGCGCGTGCCTCGTCGCGCGGCAACAACTCGCGCGGGAAATAGCCCAAGTCCACCCACCGCTTGGTGAGATTCACTGCCTCGATATACTCCGGCGTCTCATAGAGATTGACCACCGTCAACGTCTCGTCGTCGGCCTTGATGCCCACAAAGCGGATGCCGTCATCCAGCGGGTCATAGCCGTAATACTGGGGCCGCCACAAGCTGTAACTCCCTTGATCGGCATAGACCGGCGTGATGCCCTCACCGTTCTTGACAGCTTCCAACCACGGCTCCATGTCCTCCCAGCGCTTCACGTTATCCAGACTGAAGTTATACTTTTCCAGCAAGTCCTTGCGCGCATGGACGCCCCACGGCTTGGGGAAGATTTGCTGGTTGATGACACCGTAGATGACGCCGTTGATGCGTGCGGCATCCCAGGTGGTCGGCGGCATGCTAGCCCACAGCCCCGGCGCATGCTCCTTGAGCAGATCGTCCAGCGGCAAAAGCGCGCCGTTGGCGACGTTGTTGGTGTAGCTGTTGATCCAGGGCGCGGTGAAAATAATGTCGCACGGCTCGCCCGCAGCCAAGCGCAACTGCATCCGCTCGTTGAACGCACCCCAGTCAATCGGCTCCAGGGTCAGGTTTACGCCGATGGATTCATTGAGGATCGCGTTGATGGCATCCTGCACCATCTGGAGATCGCGGGGCACACCACCCCCGGCATAGGTGTAGGTCACGGGGATGAGCGCAGTGCCGCCCTGACCACCGGGCGCGCCGGGCGCAGGCGCCGCCCCCGGCGCGGCACACCCCGCCACGACCGCCAAGATCAAGACCAAACTCAATAGGATACTACGGCTGCGATGAACCATACTTGTTCTCCTTAGTGCTCCTGAAACCTGATCCGTTTCCTCTTTCTAAACCGCACAAGCACTCAAGACTGTGGACTCGCATAAGCTGCCGGCTGCCGGGAGAATATCCGAACCGGCAGGCCGAATCACCCCGGCGGCGCAACCGGGTCGAACAGGGGAGCGTGCTCATCCCTTCAAACCGCCGATAGTGATTCCACGCACGAAATGCTTTTGCAACAGCAAAAAGGTGAAGAGCGCAGGCCCGAACGCCAACACCGCCATCGCCATCCGCGTCGACTGCACCGGGATGGGAATCCCCACGGTCTGTGGGTTGGAAGCCAAGACGTTGATGTTGGTCATCAAGACATAGAGCAGATATTGCAACGGGTAGAGGTCGGCGCGGTTCATAAAAAGCAGCGCCAAGAACCAGTCGTTCCAATAGCGCAGCACAAAGAACAGCCCGATCGTCGCCAACACGGGCTTGGAAAGCGGCAAAACGATCTGGAAAAAGATGCGCCATTCCCCCGCGCCGTCAATGCGCGCCGCATCCAGCAAATCAATGGGCAACTGGGCAAACGAGGTACGCAGGATCAGCACATACCACGCGGTCACCATATAGGGCAGGATCAGCGCCAGGATGTTGTCCTTCAACCCCAGATAGCGCGTCATCAGGATATAGAACGGGACCATGCCGCCGTTGAAGAGCAGGGTGAAAAAGACATAGAACGACAGCGGACGGCGAAAGATGTAATCCTGGCGCGAGAGCGGGTAGGCAAGCAGGGAACAGACCAACAAACCGCTCAACGTTCCCACCGCGGTCACAAAGGCGGTCACACCATAGGCGCGTAAAATCTGCCCCGGCTGCTGAAGAATATACTCATAGGCAAAGAGCGTAAACCCCTGGGGCCACAGCCGGTAGCCGTTGAGCGCAATCTCCCGCTCACTCGACAACGAGATGGAGACGATCAGCAGCATGGGCAAGAGACAGGCGATGCCCACCAGCGACAAAATCAGATGCACCACCAGCTGTCCCCAGTTAAAGGGGCGGCGCACTGTCGCGCGCACGGTGGGTCTTGTCTGGAGTTCAGCGGTCGTCGTCATGTCCACTCCTTACTGCGCACGCATCCACGCCAGCAGCCGCCCTAAAACAGGGCATAATCCCGGTTGATGCGCCGCACAAACCAGTTCGCCAACAGCACCAGGACAAACCCCACCACCGACTGGTAGAAACCCGCTGCCGCCGCCATGCTGATATTGCCCAAACGCACCAACGACCGATAGACAAAGGTGTCAATCACGTCGGTCGTGGGATAGAGCTGCGGGTTGTCGCGCGGCACAAAATAGAACAGACCGAAGTCGGCATTGAAGATGCGCCCGATGCTCAACAACACCAAGATGATGATCAACGGCAGGATCAGCGGCAAGGTGATATAACGCACCTGTTGCAGCTTGGACGCGCCGTCTATCTTGGCGGCTTCGTAATAAGCCGGGTCAATGGCTAATATCCCTGCCAGATAGATGATGCTGCCGAAACCCACGCTGTTCCAGAGGTGGGAGAAGGTCAAAATGAGAGGCCAATACCGCGCCTCGCGGTACCACGAGATGGGGTCGCCGCCGAATGCGGTGATGACCTGATTGACGATGCCCGTCTCCGCGTTGAGAAAGCCGAAGACGAAATAGCTCACGATTACCCACGACACAAAGTAGGGGAAGAAGAGCAGCGTCTGATAATACTTGCTCACCCACGACGTATAGACCTCGTTCATCAACAGCGCAATCACCAACGACGCCACCGTGCCGGTGATGATGAAAATGCTGTTCATCAAGAGGGTATTGCGCGTGATGCGCCACGCCACGTCGGTCCCGAAGAGGAAGCGAAAATTGTCGAAACCCACCCATGCACTGCCCCAGAGACCATCGGCAAAGCGATAGTTCTTGAAAGCAATCACCAGCCCCACCATGGGCAAATAGGCAAAAACCAAGAGCGCGATGATGCCGGGGAGGGCCATCAATGTCAGCGACAGGGTGGTCTGAAGATTGCGTCGCCCGCCGAAGAGACGGGTCAGCGGGCCGTGATGGGGTTGCGGCTTGGCAGCGCCTGGGGTCATCGTGCCGGTCGTCATGCGGTCTCCTTACTTGGCTCCATCGCGCGCCCGCTGCCATGCGCCGCCGCGTCGCACTGAGTCAGATGCTTCAACTCCTGCTCCACATGCTGGAGATGCTCCAACATGGCTTGGCGCGCGGCGTCCGGGTCACGCGCCTTGAGCGCAGCCACGATGGCTAAATGGTCTTGCACCGAACGCCGCGTCACGCCCGGCAAGCCCACCGTGCGCCGCCGGCTGACGCGGCCCAGTTGGCTGATGCCCGCCATGCAACGTTCCAAAATGCTGTTGCGCGCCGCCTTGGCAATCAATTCGTGCATCTCCATGTCGGCTTCGGCGAAGGCTTCAAAATCGTCAATCAGCGCCAGCGAGCGATGCACGCACTCCTCCAGCTGTGCGATCTCCTCGTCGGTGATACGCTCTGCCGCCATGGCAACCAACCCCGGCTCCAAGATGCGCCGCGCCTCGAACAGTTCCAGGAATGCCGCATCGTTGAGCGCAAAGACAAAGTCCAGATGCGACATCAGCAGATTCGGCTCCAGCGAAGTGACGTAAGTCCCCGCGCCCTGGCGAATCTCGATCACGTTCATAATGGAAAGCGCGCGCAGCGCCTCACGCAAGGAGGGCCGGCTCACCTGCATCATCGCAGCCAGGTCGCGCTCCGGCGGCAGTTTGTCGCCGGGGCGCAATTCCCGCTCACGGATCAGCTTGAGCAGGTTCTCGACAATATCTTCCGAGAGTGCGCTCTTCTTGAAAGTCCCGAACAAAGACGCTACCCTACACTTTCTTGGGCGGCGTGCCCCGCCATGCGCCGCCTCTCCCTAGCGCGCCGCCGGATCGCCGGGAAGCGGCGCAGCCAAGTCCACCAGGTGCGCGCGCTGCAAATCTTCCCAAAAGGCCGCGGGGATGGGCGCAGCCAGCGCAGTCAGATTCGCCGTAATCTCCGCAGGCGACACGGCGCCCACCACTAGTGTCGTCACTGCGGGGTGGGCCAACGCGAATTGAAGCGCGGCGGCGTTGAGCGCCACACCGTGCGTAGCGCAGAAGCGCTGCAAAGCCAACGTGCGCTCACGGATCTCTGGCGGCGCGTCGCGATAGTTGTACTTGGCCCCCTCTACCACACCGGTCGCCAAGATGCCGCTGTTGAAGACGCCCCCCAGCATGATGCCGATCTGCTTGCGGCGACAGAGTTCCAAAAACTCCAGCGCGCCCTGCTCCAGCAGCGTATAGCGCCCCGCCAGCAGAAAGCAGTCGAAGTCGGCTTCCATTGCGAAGCGCGCTAGCGCCTGCCACTGGTTCATGCCCGCGCCGACGGCGCGGATCACTCCCTGGCGGCGCAGATCGTCCAACACCGGGAAGGCCTCCTCCAGGGCTTGCTCCATGTGGTTGTCCGGGTCGTGGATGTGCAGGATGTCCACGCGGTCGGTCTGCAAGCGCGCCAGGCTGGACTCGAAGCTACGCAACACACCCTCGCGCGAGAAGTCCAACACCGCCGCGCCTTGCTGGAGCACGCGCCCCACTTTGGTGGAGATCACATATTGGTCGCGCGGAATCCCCGCCAAGGCCCGCCCGACCAATGTCTCCGACCAGCCCGCGCTGTAGAGCGGGGCCGTGTCGAAGAGCGTGATCCCCTGCTCAAACGCAAAGCGGATGGTCGCCAAGGCGTCCGCCTCGTCAATCGGCTGATAGAGTCCGGCAACGGGTGCGCTGCCGAAACCCATCCGCGGCACCACGATCCCGCTCTTGCCCAAAACCGCCGGCACCGGACGCAAATTCGGATCAAGTTGATGCCCCATCGTTACTTTCCATGTTTCGTGGCTGATGTCATACTCCGCTCTCGGCAACCCTACCTGGAAGCGGCGCGCGTCCAGGTAGGGTGGTAGGTCCGGACTGCCGAAGGGCCGAGGGCGGTCCTAGCCTTCCCACAACCCTCCGCACTTCGTCGCGCAAGCCGCTCCGGGAGTTGCACGCTACGCGTCCAACTGGCGCAGATCAATGCGCCCGGCGGCGATCAAAGCCTCAAACTGACGCACTGTCTCCTCGATGGCTTCGCCCAGCGGCTTGTGGGGAATCGTGCCCAAGATGCTGCGCAGTCCGCTGTCGTCCAAGTCATAGGGAAAAGGCAGCAGATTATCAGCGTTGTAGGTGATCTGCGCCTGGGGATAGCGCTCCTTCACCAATGCCACGAACTCACCCACATCCACCACGTCGTTGCGCAGATTGCACGCCGCCGCGCCGGCATAGCCCGACCGCGCACACGCAATGAACATCTTCGCCACGTCGTCGGCATATTGCAGCCCCACCGGCCCGCCGAAACGGATGTGATAGGGCCGCCCCGCGGCTACCGCCAACAGCGCCTTCGCAATGTCCGAGGTCATGCCCTGATCGCGCGCCACACCGTAGACGATATACGGGCGCAGACCGATGCTGGGAATCTGCCAGTCCTGCCAGTAGATTTTGGCTGTGCCCTCGTTGGCCTGCTTATAGACGCCGTAAAGCGTGGCGGGCAAGAGCGGCACATCGTCCTTCACCGGCGTGTCCGGGTAGTACTTGGCAGGCCCCAAGACAGCCAACGAACTGGCATAGGTGAAGCCGCGCACCTGCCCCCAGTGGGCGCGCGCAGCCTCAAAGAGATTCACCGTGCCCACTACATTCACCGCCGCGCCCAGCGACGGGTTGGCACGGCAAAAGGGCACTTGCAACCCCGCCAGATGGATGATGTGGGTCACCCCCTCTGCCGCGACCAGTTGTTTGACCGCGTTGAGATCGGTGACATCCAGCTTGGCCCAGGTGATGCGGGCCAGTTCCGCATCGGTCATGACCTGAGCCGGGCGCACCGGGTCGGTCGCCAGGTCGGTGGCGATCACGCGCACCCCTTCCTGCACCAGATTGCGCAGCGTCCACGCGCCGATACAGCCCATGGAGCCGGTCAGCATAAAGGTTTCGCCGCTCATGCGCCGGGTTCCTCCACACACGGGTTGGTCAATTGGCCGAGGCCCTCCACTTCCACAGTCACGACATCGCCATGCTTGAGGAAGACAGGCGGCTTGCGGAACGCGCCTACGCCATCGGGCGTCCCGGTGGTGATCACGTCCCCGGGCAGGAGCGTAATCCCGCGCGAAAGGTAAGCAATCAGATAGGGAATCTTGAAGATCAATTCACGCGTGCTGGAATTTTGCAGCGCCTCACCGTTGACCAAGCACTTGATGGAGAGCGCATGGGGGTCGGGAATTTCGTCCTTCGTGACCAGATAGGGGCCGAGGGGACAGAAGGTATCCAGCGACTTGCCCATGATCCACTGGTCGCCCTTCTCCAGTTGCAAATCGCGCGCGCTCACGTCGTGACAATTCATATAGCCCAGGATGTAGTCATAGGCGTCCTCTTCCTTGACCTTGGAGGCGCGCTTGCCGATGACCAACGCCAACTCGGCTTCATAGTCCACCTTGGCTGTGAGCGCGGGGTCCCAGCGGATGGCGTCGCCCGGCCCGATGATGGCGCTGGGATATTTGGTGAACATGGTTGCGAGGGACGGGGGTTTGAGACCCTGCTCGCGCACATGGTCCATGTAATTCAAACCGATGGCGATCACCTTGGACGGGTTGCGGATGGGCGCCAGCAAGCGCACTGCACCCAGCGCGACCGCGTCCGCGCCCGGCTCCTGAGCCACAATCGCGTGCGCCATTTCCAGCGCGGGATCGCCCATCTCGATAAACGCGCGCATGTCATTGGGCAAGCGCCCGCCCGAAGCCAGCGCCAAGTTGATGACCTTGCCGTCCACCAGCGCGCCCAGTTGCGGGCCTGCGCCGGCTGGTTGATAGGTGACGAGCTTCATGACAACTCCTCTGTCGTCGCTGCGAGTTGGTGAATGGTTGATGTTACGTGCTCCGGTCCCGCCCACCTTGCGGGAAAATGATGAGCTTCCTGCAAGGCATTCGGAAAGACACGTAACCGGGCTTGGCGAATGGTCGAGCGTTTAGCCCTTGACCGCCCCGGACATGATACCGCTGACCAGTTGTTTCTGGAAGGCAAAGTAGACCACAATCAACGGTAAGGTTGCCAGCGTGCTGCCCGCAAACATGAGCGTATAGCGCGGGGCGATGATGGTCGTGCCCTGGAAGTTTGCCAACGCCAGCGGCGCGGTGATCTTCGCCGGGTCGGTCAAGATCAACAGCGGACCGAGGAACAGGTTAAAGCCCTCCACAAAGTTGAGGATACCCAGCACTGCCAGCCCCGGCATGATCAGCGGCACCACGATCCGCCAGAAACTCCCAAAAATGGACGACCCGTCAATAGCCGCGGCCTCCAGCATCTCGTCAGGAATGGTCGAGAGAATATACTGGCGCATCCAGAAAATGCCGAAGGCATAGGCCCATTCCGGCAACCAGAACGGCCAATAGGTATCGGCCCACCGGAAGGTCTGCACCATGAGCAGATACCACGGGATCAGCGTGATCTGGGCCGGCAACATCATGGTCAGGAGCATGAAGACAAAGAGCTTGTCGCGACCAGGGAAACGGCGCTTGGCAAAGATAAAGCCCGCCAGCGCACAGAAAAAAAGCGACCCCAGCGTGCGCACCGTCGCCATGTAAAAGCTGTTGAAAAGGGGACGCCCGAAGCCCAACTGCGTGAACAACTGCACGTAGGCATCGGTGCGAAAGCCGTCGCGCGGCCAATACTGGGGATTTCGGCTGAAGAGCGCCGTATCGGTCATGAACGACCCGATGAACATGCTGTAAAACGGAAAGATGAAGATGATCGCACAGAGGATCAAAAACGCATACAAGAAGATGCGCCCGATCACAAAGGGAACCAGCCGTTTCCAGCGGGGCGGACGGTGCACCTTCACCACAGTCGTTGCCATGTCGCCGCCTTTCCTATAGACCCCGACGCAAAACGCGCAACTGAATCACCGAAATGACAATCACCAACAGCCCAATCACGAACCCGAAGGCCGACGCATCGCCATAGCGTTGACCGCCGATGCCTACTTCATAGAGGCGCAACATGAGCGTCGTCGTCGCGCCGCGCGGCCCGCCGTTGGTGAGCATGTACGGCTGGTTGAACATGTTGAGCAGGCCGATGGTGGCAATGATGGTGAGGAAGAAGATGATGGGATAGAGTAGCGGCAAGGTGATGCGCCAGAAAATTTGGAGTTCGCCCGCCCCATCAATGCGCGCCGCCTCATAGAGTTCGTTGTCAATCGCCTGGAGACCACCCAAGAAGAGCAGGACATTATAGCCCAGCCCGCCCCAGTGGGTAAGCAGGATCACCACCCACTTGGCTGCCCACTGGCTGCCGCGCAGCCACGGCACAGGCTCCAACCCGATGGAGCGCAACATGTTGTTGATCCACCCCATGTGGTCGTCGAACAGTTGGGTGAAGACAATGGCGACGATGATGGACGAAGTGACATAGGGCAGGAAGTAGATGGTGCGAAAAATGCCACGGCCCGGCAAGTTGCGGATATTCAGAAAAACCGCCAGCACAATGGACAAAAAGATGCCGGTGGGCAAGAGAATGTAGGCAAACTGCAAGGTGTTGATCAACGACTGGACGA
>CAKZVN010000313.1 GCA_937922105.1 uncultured Litorilinea sp. | reverse complement strand
TACCCTCCCGGCGCCAAATCGTCGGGGAGGTTGATCACGATATCATGCACCAGAATGTCGCCTTCCTCCAAGCCGCGCAGCGCGGTAGACCAACCGTCGTAGAGCGCCACGACTTCGTGCGGCGCGCCCGCGGTGAGATGCACAAACGCCGAGATAGGCGCGCCGCGCGTCGGCGCGGGTTGGGGCATGGGCGCTGCGCCCTTGCGCCAGACCAGCCGTAGGACCAACGGCATCCCCGGTTGGGCCGGCTCGCCGCTCGTCACTGCGTAGCCCACCAGCGCAAAAACCCCGCCCAGATCGGCATCCAGGGGGCGTAGGTCTGGGGGCGCGGTATAGCCTGCGCCGAGGGGATGGATGGCAACGCGACCGTCGCGTCGCCATTTCACCTGGCTGCGCTCCCCCGGCCCCATCCCCAATGCCGCAGGCGACAAATCTGCCACGCGCGCGCCCTCCACCACCGGGCGCACCACCGGCATGGCGGCGGGGTAGTTCACCTCATAGAGATAGATGGAGTAGCCGGCCCGCGCGTCCGGCGTGCGCTCCTGGAAGAAGCGATAGAGGCCCACTTGACCGGGCAAGAGCGTGCCCAAGCGCAGACTGGTCGCGCTGATGGCATACCAGCCCGGCTCCGGCGTGTGCGGGTTATACGCCGTCAACTCGATCCCGTCCACAAAGCGGCGAAAACCGGGCAACGGCGCATAGCGCACGCCATATTTTTCCGGCGCGGCGTTGCCGAAATAGGCCAGGTTGACCTGCGCAATCCCTCGCTCCGCCATTACCGCCGCCAGCGCGGGCAGGTCCTGACCCCAGTCCAGATTGGAGTCCACCAAGATCGTGCTCCAGCGCGTCCACGGCCCGGCGAACTGGTTGAAGTAGGCTTCCTGGTGTGGAAAGAAGCGCACCGCCTCGACCACGCACCAGATCGCGACCAACGCGCCCAGTTGGACCGCTAGACGACGGAATTGCGCCGGCGGCTGCCAAGTCCAAAGACCTGCGGCAAGCACAACGGCAAAGGGAAGAGCAGGCAAAACATGGCGCACGCCAATGGACTTCAGCCCGGTCAGCCCCAGCGCCAACAATGCCACGGGCAAGAGCCAGAGTGCCGCCTCGCGACGCAAATTGCCGCGCAGCACAAACCACCCTAGACCCAAGCTCCCCAAGATCAACAAGGGTAAGGGCGTCTTGAAAAAGATGGCAACCGGCAAGTAGTACCACCAGCCGTGGAGCGCGGCCTCGCCCAACAAAAAGACATAGAGCGTGCCGGCTAAGTCCACGATCACGAAAAAGATGTCGTAGACATGCCACCAGTAGTGGGGCGCCGGGACGACAACCCACGCGGGCCAACCCGGTATCTCCAGCGGCCCCACATCGAAACGGTAGACGGCCCAGACTACCCCCAACGCCACCGCCCCCGCGCCGATCAAGCGCAGCAAGCGCCCCCCATAAGTGTCCGTCGGGTCGCGGCGCGGGGTCAAGAAGATGGCGACCAAGCCCACCGCGCCGGGCAGCGCGCCGTTAAACTTGGTCGCCATGGCAAGTCCGGTGGCGATGCCGAACCAGAGCCACGCCCATTGGCGTCCTTGCACCAGAGCGCGCCAAAGTTGCCAGCAGGCAAAAAAGGCGAATGCGGTCAGGGCCAAGTCCGAGCCAATCACCCGATTGTGAGCAATCAGGTTGGGATCGGTCGCTGCCAGGCACAGGGCGACAAGCGCCGGGCCGCGCCCCCACAACTGCCATGCCCAGCCATAGATGCTGAGCAGAAGCAGCAACCCCAGCAGCAAGAGCGGGCGTCGCGCCGTCTCCACCATCTCCACAGAGCGGGCGTTGGCGTCCCACAAAAACTTGGTGGCAAAGGGAAAAATGTCCGCCGCCTCCCAGGACGGATCGTCCAGCGGCAAAACCAGGTCATCCCAAGTGAGCAGGGGCAACGTAGCCAGAAGGCTGCTCAGGGGGGGGTGTTCGGTCGCCAGGCGATAGTCGCCTGTGCGCCAGTAGGTGACACCCACCACCAAGTGATACTCTTCGTCGAACGCGGCCGACTTGTACAGGCTACTCGCCAGCACCATGCCCGCAAACAAGAGACATGCTGCCGCCACAGCGACCACGTCTGACCACCAGGAAGGGAAGCGTTGTACAGCAGCGCGCCATGTCGCCACAGACGGCACCCGGATCTCGCTCATGCCGACATTCAACCCGGCCCCGCGACAGCTGTCAAATTCGGCAGGCACTGCCGGGCGCGTGGCGCGCAATACCCGGAATCAAGCCCATAGATTGCTCACAGGAGACAGATCGGGTATGATGGACACGCGTAGCGCAGCAGGCGCCCGCGCCGGTGCGCCGGTTCTGCGTCGCAGCGTCGCGACCTGTCGTACAACGAAGGGGGAGGGGACACTATGCGCCTGGGTCCGGTCTTTCGCGTGATTGGCGCGCTGGTCTATGGCCTGATCGGCTACTACTTCGGCCTGACCTTGACCGGCACGCGCGAAGTCACCACCTGGACCGCGCCCATCATCTGGGGCTCCATGTTCGGCGGCGCGATCTTGGGCTATCTGCTTTCCCCCTGGATCGTGATTGCGCCGGCGCGCGCCGCGCGCAACAGCTTACGCAACGTGCCGCTCATTGACCTCTTGGCGGGCACGGTCGGTTTGGCTGCTGGTCTCGTCATTGCGGCGCTGTTGGCCTATCCCATCTCGCAATTGCCCTCGCCCTTTGGGCCGATTCTGCCCTTTGTGGCGGTCATCGTCTTCGGCTACCTGGGCGCCACGGTACTGGTCTTGCGCAAGGACGATTTTATGGCCTTGCTGCGTCTCACACCCCAGGAGAGCACGCCGGCTGTCCAACAACCGATCCTTTTACTCGACACCAGCGTCAT
>CAKZVN010000312.1 GCA_937922105.1 uncultured Litorilinea sp. | reverse complement strand
AGCGCCCCTCCTGCTCTTCCACCAAGCCGCGCGCCACCAGGTCGGCGATGAGGCTTTGGATGTAGTCCACCTGCTCGCGATCGTTGAGCAGGATCATGGCTAACTCTTCGCTGTCAATCTCCAAGCCGGCGTTGATGACGGCATAGACGAAGCCGGACTCGGCGCGCTGGACAAAGGCGGCTTCGCTGTCAATTTCGGGCGCGAGCTTGACCGGTACATGCACGGAGGCGACTTGGTCGCTGTAGTCGAAGGCGCGCTGGCGGAAGCCCATCTGCCAGATTTGGCGCAAGGTGGTCTTGCTGCGGATCAGCCCCTGGGCTTCGTAGCGCAGACAGAGTTGCTCCAACAATTCGTCGGTGGTGCGCTCGTCGGGGTGCTCGACCAGTTCACGATAGATGTCACGCAGCACGTCGCGGCGCGTGCTGAAGTCTACGGCGGTCATCTTGAGCCGGTTGAAGATTTGTTTGTACTGGAGCCGCAAGGTGTATTTGGGGCCTGCCTCGTCGGACAGAGCTTGGGTGGCAGCGACAGGGCTTTGTTTGGCGACAGGCAATTGACCGTTGGCGACAGCCGGCGCGGCGCTCTCCCACGGGCGCAGGTCGGTGTCCACCGGCGCAGTGAAGTCTTTGGGCGCAACGTAGAGTTGCATGTCCTTGACATAGAGGCGGATGAGGTCCACGTTGTGTTCCAGCCAGCTCTTAAACTGGGAGTAGCCGAAGTTGGCTTCGTTAAAAGCCGAGTCCATGAGCAGCATGGTCTGTTTGAGCTTGGCGGCGAGCACAGGCAACTCCCCGCGTTGGGCATGGACGTTGAGCGCCTTAGCCAACAGTTCGCGCGCCACGCCGTTGGTGTTGGCTGTGCGCTGGTTGAGGCTGTGGATGTCGTGCATCTCCCCCATGACGGCTTCAAGATAGATAAACTCGTCGCAGGCTTTGATCAGGAGGGGATGGGTGACGTCGCGCGGGCCGATGCCCAGCGTATAGCGCCCGTATTCGCGCAACTTGCTTACCAGGGGGCCGAAGTCGCTGTCGCCGGAGACGATGACGAAGGTCTGGATCTGCGGTCGTGTGATGGCGGTCTCCATGGCATCCAGGGCAAGGCGGATGTCGGCGCGGTTTTTGCCGGCGCGCACGCTGTAAATTTGGATGAGGTCCACCGAGTTGTTCATTAAGTCTTCGCGGTAATGGGAAAAACGGCTCCAATCCCCATAGACGCGTTTGATGACAACCGGACCACGGCTTTGCAAGTATTCGATGACGGGAGTGAGTTCGAAGTCAATGAATTCCTGTTCTGCCCAGAGGGCAACATTTTCAAAGTCAATAAAAACGGCGATTTGGTTGCCGGCCCCCGTGCTACCGACATAGGGGCCGTTGAGGGACGAAGGTCCTGGGACTGCGCTTGGCATAGGGTGAATCCTCACTAGGGGATCACAAACACGCACCGTTTAGAGTTCGGTAAATCAACCGGAGAAGACAAGTCCAACGACTTTTTGACGCCAGCCTAGAAGCTCGCAACCAGGATGGCTAAAGCGAACGCGTTGCGGCACAAGAACCACCGGTTCGGGAGCGACGCGCTGTGGCAAGCTGCCCCTGCAATGATAGCACAGCCCGCGCTTTCATGCAGGGACGATTGGCGGCGCTTGCCCGCAAACGCAAACAATACGCTAATGTTCACCATATGATTTACTGACCTGCTTCGAGTAGACTAGGGCATGGTAGTGAAGCAGGAATTATCTGTGTATGGGTTGTAGGCGGAATCGGGTGGATGGCGAATCCTGCCGGAGCAGGTAGGCGACCGAGTCCCGCAGACGAGAGGGTAGAGTTTTTATCGAGGAGCCGGTTTGTAGCCGCTCCGCAGGATTTTGATTGAGGAGGCAACAGTCCCTATGGGAAAGATTATCGGAATTGACCTCGGCACGACCAACAGCGTAGTTGCCGTGATGGAAGGCGGTACGGCTACCGTTATTCCTAATGCCGAGGGGTCGCGCACAACGCCGTCGGTGGTCGCGTTTACCAAAAGCGGCGACCGGCTGGTGGGGATCACGGCCAAACGCCAAGCGGTGGTGAACCCGGAGAACACCATTTATTCGGTCAAGCGGTTGATGGGTCGCCGCTTTGATGAGCCGGAGACGGTGAAGACCATGGGGATGGTTCCCTATGCGATTGTCGAGGGGCCGCACCACGACGCGCGGGTCTCGATTCCCATCAAGAATAAGGTGTATACGCCGCAAGAGATCAGCGCGATGATTCTCGGCAAGCTCAAGCGCGACGCTGAGGCCTATTTGGGCGAGGATGTGAAGCAGGCGGTGATCACGGTCCCGGCCTATTTTAACGACAGCCAGCGCCAAGCCACGAAGGACGCGGGCCAGATCGCCGGGTTGGAAGTGCTGCGCATCATTAACGAGCCGACCGCAGCCGCGGTGGCGTATGGTCTGGATAAGAAGAACGACGAGACCATCCTGGTCTTCGACTTGGGTGGCGGCACCTTCGACGTGTCGGTGCTGGAGGTGGGCGATGGCGTGATTGAGGTGAAGTCCACCAACGGCGATACGCATCTGGGCGGTGACGACTGGGACGAGCGCATCGTCAAGTGGCTGTTCGAGGAGTTCAAGAAGGAACAGGGCATTGACCTCAGCCAGGACCGCCAGGCGTTGCAGCGTCTGCGCGAGGCGGCGGAGAAGGCCAAGATCGAACTGTCCTCTACGCCGCAGACGGAGATCAACCTGCCCTATATTACGGCGGACAGCAGCGGGCCGAAGCATCTGGCGATGACCCTGACCCGCAGCAAGTTCGAGCAGTTGACCGCGGACTTGGTGGAGCGCTGCAAGCAGCCGTTCTACAATGCGTTGAAGGACGCGGGGCTGAAGCCGCAGGACTTGGACGAAGTGGTGTTGGTGGGTGGCTCGACCCGCATGCCCATGATCCAAGAGTTGGTGCGCCAATTGACGGGGAAGGAGCCGCACAAGGGCGTTAACCCGGACGAGGTGGTCGCCATCGGTGCGGCCTTGCAAGCCGGTGTGTTGGGCGGTGAAGTCAGCGATCTGTTGCTGTTGGATGTGACGCCGCTGAGCTTGGGTCTGGAGACCCTGGGCGGTGTGATGACGGTGCTCATCCCGCGCAACACCACCATCCCGACCAAGAAGACGGAGGTCTTCAGCACGGCGGCGGACAACCAGACTGCGGTGGATATTCATATCTTGCAGGGTGAACGGCCGATGGCCGCGGCCAACAAGACGTTGGGGAACTTCCGGTTGGACGGGATCCCGCCGGCCCCGCGTGGTGTGCCGCAGATCGAGGTGACCTTCGACATTGACGCCAATGGCATCCTGAACGTGACCGCCAAGGACAAGGCGACCGGTAAGGAGCAAAGCGTTAAGATCACGGCTTCGACCAATCTGTCGAAGGACGAGGTGGACCGCCTGGTGCGCGAGGCCAAGAGCCACGAGGCCGAGGACAAGGCGCTGCGCGATTTGGCCGAGGCACGCAATGCAGCGGACAATCTGATCTATGTGACCGAGAAGACGCTCAAGGAACTGGGCGACAAGGTCCCGGCGACCGACCGCGGTCAGATCGAGAACACCATCGAAGAACTGAAGGCGGCTATGAACGCCAACAACTTGGCCGATATTCGCCGCCTGACCGAACAGTTGCAACAAGCCAGCCATGCGCTGACGCAGCAGATGTATCAGCAAGCCGGCGCGAACGGTGCAGGCCAACCCGGCGCCGGGCAAGCGCAAGGTGGGCGCCGCGCTGCCGGTGACGAAGATGATGTGGTCGAAGGCGAGTATCGCCAGGTCTAGCTGCTGCCCATTGGGGTAAGCATTGCAAGCGGACCACGACAGTGACCGTGCGCCGCAGTATCTGCCTGGACCGTGTGGGATGCCGGCAGATGCTGCGGCGTTTTGTTGGGGCAACGTCCGGTCGCTGTGGGCCGATATCACCACAGGAAAGGATTGAACCATGCACTATTTTCGCGACCCGTCGGGCCGCATGCGACCGATCCAGCCCCCGCGCCAGGGTGGCGCGCGCCCGACCTTGGAGGATTTCCAGCGGCTCGCCGAGGCCTATCAAGAACTGGCGCAGCGCGTGGAGCAGTTGGAGCAGGCGCTGGCGGCGCGCACGCGTGAACTGGAGCAGCAGGCCCAGGCGCTCGCCGAGGCGCGCCGTGAATTGGCGATCAAGCAAGAGGCGTTGGAGCGTCAGGGAGCCGATCTGAAGCGGGCCGAAGCGGAATTGATGTGGACGCGCGCGGCGGTGGCTCAAAACGAGCGCAGCCAAGAGGAGGCCGGGGGCAACAGCTGGCGCGAGCGGTATATCCGGTTACAGAGTGAACTGGATGCCCTGCGCAAGCGGTGGGAGCAGCGCGCCGCCGCCGACGCCGAAGGCGCGCGCCAGGAGATTTTGCGCGACATGTTGCCGTTGGCCGATCATTTAGAATTGGCCTTGCAACACGGCGCGGCCTTGACAGGCGACCAGGCGCGTGAGTATGTGGGGAACATTGCGGTCACGCACCAGGCGTTTTTGGCGACTTTGCGCCGCTATGGGGTGACGCCGATGGACGCGCTGGGCAAGCCCTTTGATCCGGCGCTGCACGAGGCGGTCGGTCAAGTGTATGTGCCGAGTCTGGCGCCGGGCGTGGTGGCGCATGTGGTGCAAACCGGGTATCTGGACGGAGATAAGCTGTTGCGCCCGGCGCGCGTCTTGGTCAATGCCGAGAGCGCGGAGTCCGCGACGGCTTAGTGGTCTGATCGCGAAGTGTCGAAGATGGTCACGCTGTTCGCCGGAGGCGGGCGTTGCGCCCACACAGCGAAGCATCCCCCTCTGGTGGTCTGTCGGGATTCTTCCCGTCGCAGGACTCAGGGCAGGCCGTCGCTGCGCTCTTCAGAATGACGTCTACTTGGCGATCAGGCCACGCAATAGGACGCCGGCGTACCGGATTTGTCAACAATCCCTAGAGGGGGGATGGGCGTTATGGAGTATCGGGACTATTACAAGATTCTCGGCGTGGATCGTAACGCCGATGAGAAAGAGATTAAGCGCGCCTTTCGCAAGCTGGCGCAGCAATACCACCCGGACAAGAACCCGGGCGACAAGTCGGCGGAGGCCCGCTTCAAGGAGATCAACGAGGCCTATACGGTGCTTTCCGACCCGGAGAAGCGCAGCAAGTATGATCGGTTCGGCGCGCAATGGGAGCAGTACTCACGCGCCGGAGGCCGACCGGAAGACTTCGACTGGGGCGGCTGGTCGGGTGCGACGCCGGGCGGCAGTACCTATACGCGCACGGTGACGCCGGAGGAGTTCGAGCAGATGTTCGGCGGCATGGGCGGCGCGGGCGGCTTTTCCAGCTTTTTCGAGACGCTCTTCGGTGGCGGGCTGGGCAGTCGCAGCGCGGGCACCCACTATCGCCAGGCGCGCACCGGACCGCGCTACGGGTTCGACTTTGACCCACGACCCGGTCAAAGCGAGCCGAGTCCACGCACCGAGGTTCCGGTGGAGGTGACGCTGGAAGAGGCCTACCGCGGGACGACGCGCGTCTTGCAGACCGAGGACGGCACACGCGTCGAGGTGAACATCCCGCGCGGGGTGAAGACCGGCTCGCGCGTGCGGATGCGCGGCGGCGTGCAGGGACAGGATGTCTATCTGCGCGTGACGGTGTTGCCGGATGAGCGCTTCACGCGCGAAGAGAACGATCTGCGCACCACGGTCAAGGTAGATTTGTACAGCGCGCTGTTGGGCGGCGAGGTGCAAGTGCCCACGTTGGATCGCCCGGTGGCGCTCAAAATTCCCGCGGGAACACCCAACGGCAAGATTTTCCGCCTGCGCGGATTGGGGATGCCGGACCTGAAGAACCCTGACCGGCGCGGGGACCTCTATGCCGAGGTGGAGGTGGAGTTGCCCACCAATCTGAGCGCGGAAGAGAAGCGCCTCTTCGAGCAACTGCGCGCGCTGCGGAAATCGTAAGACAGAGCGCAAACATTGCGCAAGTGTAGCTCTAATGACATAGGCGTAAGCTGATAGCAACAAAAGTGGAGAAAGTACGTCTACAGTCATAGAGGGTCCCGCTGGGCCGTGGGGAGCGCGGCGAGGCGGGTCTGGATAAACAGGGAGGACTTATAGCTATGCGTTTTGATAAATATACCCAAAAGGCCCAGGCCGCCATTTTGGACGCCCAGAGCCTAGCCCAGCAGTACAACCATGCCACCATTGACCCGGAGCATCTGCTGATTGCGCTGGTGCGCCAGAAGGGGGGCGTGGTGCCCTCGTTGCTCAACCGCATCGGCGTGGAACCGGCTGCGGTGGAGGGCAGCATCGAGCAACTGTTGGCTGCCAAGCCGCGCGCCAGCGGCGCAGCGGTGCAGGTCAACATGAGCCGCGAAACCGGCAATGTCTTGCAAGAGGCCGAGCAGATCGCGTCCAACATGAAGGACGAGTATGTCTCCACCGAGCACATGCTCATGGCGATGGCGTCGCAGGTGGGCAAGGTGCGCGATGTGCTGGCGCGCCACGGTGTGGACTACAACGCCATTATGCAGGCGTTGGCCCAGGTGCGCGGGCGGCAACGCGTCACCAGCGACAACCCGGAATCCCAGTATGAGGCGCTCAAGAAGTATGGTCGCGACCTGACCGACGACGCGCGCAAGGGCAAGCTGGACCCAGTGATCGGGCGCGACGAGGAAATTCGCCGCGTGATCCAGATTCTTAGCCGGCGCACCAAGAACAACCCGGTGTTGATCGGTGAGCCGGGCGTGGGCAAGACCGCCATCGTCGAGGGGTTGGCCCAGCGTATTGTCAACGGGGACGTGCCCGCCAGCTTGCGCGATAAGCGGCTGGTGGCGCTGGACCTGGGCGCGATGGTGGCGGGCAGCAAGTATCGCGGCGAGTTCGAGGAGCGGCTCAAGGCGGTGCTCAAGGAAGTGACCGACTCCCAGGGGCGCATCATTCTCTTTATTGACGAGATGCACACGCTGGTGGGCGCGGGCGCAGCCGAAGGGAGTATGGACGCCAGCAATATGCTCAAGCCCATGTTGGCGCGTGGGGAACTGCACGCCATCGGCGCGACGACGCTGGACGAGTATCGCAAGCACATTGAGAAGGACGCGGCATTGGAGCGGCGCTTCCAGCCGGTGATGGTAGACGAGCCGACGGTGGAGGATACCATCTCCATCCTGCGCGGGCTGAAGGAGCGTTATGAGGTACATCATGGCGTGCGCATCACGGATAGCGCGGTGATTGCCGCCGCGACGTTGAGCCATCGCTACATCACCGACCGCTTCTTGCCCGACAAGGCGATTGACCTGGTGGACGAGGCTGCCAGCCGCCTGCGTATGCAGATTGACTCCAAGCCGCAGGAACTGGACGAGATTGACCGCCAGGTGATGCAGCTGGAGATTGAGCGCGAGGCGCTGAAGAAAGAGAAGGACGACGCCAGCCGCGAGCGCTTGGTGGCGCTGGAGCAAGAACTGGCGAATCTCAAGGAGCGCAGCGCAGAGTTGACTGCGCGCTGGCAAGCTGAGCGGGAGACCATCGCCCAGGTACGCAAGCTGCGCGAGCAGATCGAGCAGGTGCGTGTGCAGATCGAGCAGGCCGAGCGGGCCTATGATCTGCAGAAGGCCGCGGAGTTGCGCTACGGCGTTATGCGCCAGTTGGAGACGGAACTGAGCGTTGCCGAAGACCGCGTGCGCACGTTGCAGGCCCAGGGCGCGCTGCTCAAAGAGGAAGTGGACGCCGAGGAGATCGCCGCGGTGGTCAGCAAGTGGACGGGGATTCCGGTCTCGCGTTTGATGGAGGGCGAGCGGGCCAAACTCATCCGCATGGAGGAGGAGTTGCACAAGCGGGTGGTAGGCCAAAGCGAGGCGGTGCGCGTGGTTGCTGCTGCCATTCGTCGCAGCCGCGCCGGGTTGCAGGACCCCAACCGGCCCATCGGCAGCTTTATTTTCCTGGGGCCGACCGGTGTGGGTAAGACCGAGCTGGCACGTGCGCTGGCGGAGTTCCTGTTCGACGATGAGCAGGCTATGGTACGCATTGACATGAGCGAGTATCAGGAGCGCCACACGGTGGCGCGTCTGATCGGTGCGCCGCCGGGCTATATCGGCTATGACGAGGGCGGGCAGTTGACCGAGGCGGTGCGTCGCCATCCTTATTCGGTGGTGCTCTTCGATGAGATCGAGAAGGCGCACCCGGAGGTCTTCAACGTCCTCTTGCAGGTACTGGATGATGGGCGGCTCACCGACAGCCAGGGACGCACGGTGGACTTCCGCAATACCATCATCATCATGACCAGCAACTTGGGCAGCCAATATATCCTGGAGGTTGCCGGCGTGGATGAGGAGGTGGAGCGTCGCGTGCGCCAGGTGTTGCACAGCCACTTCCGGCCTGAGTTCCTCAACCGTGTGGATGAGGTGGTGATCTTCCATGCTTTGAAGGTGGAACACCTCAAGCAGATTGTGGATATCCAGCTGGCGCGCTTCCGCCGCCTGCTCAAGGATCGCAACATTACGCTGGATTTGACCGACGCAGCCAAGAACCTGTTGGTGCAGTTGGGTTACGACCCGGCCTTCGGGGCGCGACCGCTCAAGCGGGTGATCCAGCATCGTGTCGCCGATCCGCTGGCGAGCCGCATCCTGGAGGGCAAGATTCAGGACGGCGACCACGTGCTGGTGGATGTGGTGGGCGACGAACTGACCTTTACGGTGATGGAAGTGCTGGAGGCATAACGCCTTTTCGGCCTAAGTCCATGCCCCGCAGCGGAGCGCATCGGCTCCGCTGCGGGGCGTTTGCATTGGGCGGCGAAAGCATCGCTTTAGATCGGAGCGGCGCTTCTTTTCGCCTGGCTGCGGATGCGTGTACAATCGTCCAACACGTGCCACAGGACCTTGCCCGCGCCGGGAGCCGACTGCCCGGCGCGGGCAGCCTTGTGGTGAGGGATGCGCCGTGCCGGCTCGGCGTATGACCATCTGCCTACGGGCGCCATTATCAAGACGGGAGTTTGTCGCCCGCTCGGCGCGGCTCCCCACCCGCAAGGAGTAACTCACATGAACCGACACGACGTCCATCTGTTGCAACAGGTGCAAGGCACGCTGTGCGTGACCATCACCCTGCCCACCCACCGCACATCCCCGGACAACAAGCAGGACCCCATCCGCCTGCGCAATCTGGTCACCGATGCAACCAAGCGCCTGTTGCAAGATTTCGGCAAGCGCGACATCGCCACCTTGCAGACCCGCCTGGAAGCGCTGGCTGCGTCCATCAACCACGAGACGAACTTGGATGGGTTGGCGCTCTTTGTGAGCAACGACTTTGCCCAAGCCTACAAACTTCCCTTCCGGCTGCAAGAGAAGATTGTGGTGGGCGACAACTTTTACACGCGCGACTTGGTCTTTGCGCTCAACCGCACGCCACGCTATTGGGTGCTGGCGCTGAGCGAACAGCCGACGCGGCTGTATGAGGGCGTGCGCGAGACCTTGATCGAGGTGACCGCGGGGCCGTTCCCCATGCAACATGGCGGGCCGGGCGGCGAGTCGCGCTTGCCGGGCGGGCCGGGCGTCAACATCTCCGCGTACCGCGACGAGTATCACCGCCAGTTTTTCCGCCGTGTGGACAGCGCGTTCGGCGAGTTCATGAAGGAGGACCCACTGCCTTTAGGGGTGGTGGGGGTGGACCGGCTGGTAGCCTTTTTCAATGAGGTGACCGCACACAGAAATGCCATTGTGGGCACGGTCTTCGGCAGCCACGACCGCACGCCTGCCCACGAATTGGGCAAGCTGGTATGGCCCGTGGTCAAGGAAGGGCTTGCGGCACAGCGGCAGCAAGTCTTGAAGGATTTGGAGACGGCTGTGAGCGCGCAACGCTTTGCTTCCGGTATCGGCGAGGTGTGGCGCTTTGCCCATGAGGGTCGCGGCAGCCTCTTGCTGGTGGAGGAGGGCTATAAGCAGCCCGCGACGGTGGATGAGAGCGGGCGGCATCTGACACTTGCCGACAACCCGACCGATCTGAATGTGCTGGACGATGCGGTGGATGAGGTGATTGAGAAGGTATTGGAGCTGGGGGGGCGCGTGGTCTTCACCGACCCCGGCACGCTGACCAAGCACCAGCGCATCGCGTTGACCTTGCGCTTCTGAGCGAACTGTTGCGCCGCGTGGCGATGTATACACAACGCTAACGATGTGGATATGTGCATCTAACGCGAGGGACTTATTGTATAGGGTGTGTGGGTGAGATGACCGGAAGCGACGGTGGGCGACCGAGAACGACGGTGCGGTTGACCGGTCGCCCGCCGGAAGCACTCCCACCCTGGGCTAACGGTTCTAACTTGATCGGATGACGATGGTAGTCAATTCGATTCTGATCGAAGGAGGAAGTACGTATGAGCACCCTGACCCGTTGGGAACCCTTCCGCGAGATGCAAACCATGCGCGAGCTGATGGATCGCATCTTTGATGAGCCGTTCTTCGAGGCGCCCCGGCTGTGGAGCCGCCCGCTGGAAGGCTTCACCCCGGCTATGGATGTCGCCGAGGATGATGCCGGCTACACTGTGAAGGTAACCATTCCGGGTGTTGAGCCGGAGGCGGTGGAGGTTACCCTGACCGACAATGTCCTCACCGTCAAGGGCGAAACCAAGGCCGAGAAGGATATGGAGCAGAAGAATTACCATATCCGCGAGCGCCGCTATGGTAGCTTCATGCGCTCGATTACGCTGCCCATGCCGGTGGAGGCCGACCAGGTCGAGGCGACCCATGAGCACGGTGTGCTGACGCTGCGCCTGCCCAAGGCCGAGGCTGTCAAGCCGAAGCGGATCACGGTCAAGACCACGGTCAACGGCAAATAAGCGCAGGTCGCTGCGTGGCTTGTTCTTCGCGCTGCGAAGGTAGAGTAACCCGCCCGGCTCCCAGTATCTGGGAGCCGGGCGCTTTTTTCTTGGCGCACGAGCGAGTCAAGCGTGGTCGTCCGGATCACGTCTGCGATCACGTCAGACTGAGCCACCAGGCTGCCTGCCCTGAGCACAGCGAAGGAAAGAAGCTCCGGTGTTCAACCAGAGGGGGAATGCTTCAGCTGTGCCTTAGCATGAAGCCGGCGTAGCGATTTTTCAGACAGAACCTAGCCGCGCACCGTCGGGAATATGCAGCGGCTGGGGACCGTCGTGGACGACGCTTGCCACGCCCACGACGGTGACGTCGCGTCCGAAGAACACATCCCCGCGCACGCTGAGGCGCGTGGCATGGCGCAGGGAGGGCGCGCCATAGGGGAAGCGGCGGCGCAGGTCGTCAATCAGGCCGAAGTGCGCGTCGTCCAATTCCACCAACGGGAGCACGGGCACATCGGCGACCAGGCGCGCGTCGGCGGTGAGGCGGTAGACGTCGGACCAGAGCAGGATGAGGTCGCTGCTGCGCTTGACCGGGGCAAAGCGGCTGCGCGGGACACAAAGGGCTTCGGCCCCGGCGAAACTTGCGATCGCCGACCCCATGGCGGTTTCCAACTGATAGACGCGCGGGCTGCGCGGGACGGTGGGGTCCACGGGCTTTTCGTTGCGAATCAGCGGCAGGTCCAGCACGTCGTCATTGGCGCGCAATAACTCTTGGAGCGACGGCAGGTGAATCCAAAGGTTATTGGTGTTGAAGTAGCGATAGCGCGTGATGTCCTGGAAGCGGTCCAACTCGTCCGGAGGGCATTGGGATAGTTCGCGCAGGAGTAGGCGTCCGTCCGGTCGGCGCGCCAGGTGACCGCCCTTGCGGTCGGCGGGGGTGCGCGCGGTGACTTCCATGAGGAAGGGGATGCGGCGCCGCGCCACAAAGCCGAGGATGCGCGTGTCGAGGACAGCGCCCAAATTGTCGGAGTTGGAGACGAAGAGGTGGGTGTAGCCCGCCGCCAGCATTTGCTCCAGGAGACCGGTGGTCAACAAGGCAACGTAGATGTCGCCATGACCGGGGGGACACCACTCCTTGTCCGGGTCTGCGGGCCATTCGACCGGGGCTAATGTATCCACCCAGACTTTGGGGCTTTTGTGTTGGAGGAAGGTGAAGGGCAGGTCTTGGGTGAGGTCGGGGTAGGCTTGCAGCGCAGTCAGCGTAGCGTCCTGGGTGTTGAAGCTGTTCATGAGCACCAGGGGCAAGCGCACGCCGGTTTGGCGGCGGTGGTGGAGGACCTGGCGGACGATGATGTCCAGGAAGGTCAAGCCGTCTTTGACAGGCAAGAGCGACTTGGGACCGCTCATGCCCATGGAGGTTCCCAAGCCGCCGTTGAGTTTGAGCACGACGGTCTTGGGCAGGGCAGCGTGCCCGGCGGCATCGTCGGTGCCGTCCAGCGTCGCATAGTCGGGCAAGTCGTCTACCGGCGCGGCCTCCGTAGCAGGGATGAAGCCGGTGCCGCCCGCCACCAGTTGCGCGTAGTGGAGGCGGAAGGTGCGGATGCTCAGCTCGGGCAAGCCCGCGGCGCGCATCTTCTCGACGAAAGGGGCGAAGGTCTCTTCGGGCAAAGGGGTATGGCGTAGGGTCATGGGCGTTTCCTTTCACCAGCCGGGGAAATGCCGGTACCGATGGGTGGACTTACCACCCCACAGCACAGCCGTCTTTGCGCGGGTCGCTTCCGGCAATGAGGACCCCGGTCTCGGGGTTGCGGACGATGATCTGTCCGCCGCCGAAGCCGACCCGCCCATAACCGTCAATGGGTTTTAGACGATGACCGCGGCGTGCCAATTCTGCCATGAGGGCGAAGCTCCACCCTTCTTCCATGCCCACGAGACCGCCGGATTGCTGTGCGCCCAGGCCTTCGCTGGGGTCGGTGAGTTGCCAGCGGGGTTGGTCCAGCGCCATTTGTGGCGACATGCCGAAGTCTACCAGGTTGACCAGGATTTGGAAATGGCCTTGCGGTTGCATGTAGCCACCCATGACGCCCAGCGCGGCGTGCAACTCACCGCCGTGGGTGGTCATGGCGGGGATGATGGTCTGGTAGTGGCGCTTGTGGGGGGCGAGCGCGTTGGGGTGGTCAGGGTCCAGTACAAAGAGCGCGGCGCGGTTTTGCAGGCTGACGCCCGTACCGGGAACGACCAGCCCTGTGCCGGTCCCCATGTAGAGGCTGTTGATGAGGCTGCATGCGTTGCCTTCCCCGTCTACCACGGCCAAATAGATGGTATCGGAGCCAGCGAGCGGATCGCCGTAGGGCACGTTTTGGGCGGCACGTTGGGCGTCAATGTGCATGCGGCGCTGCGCGGCATAGCTGCGGCTGGTCAGTTCGGCTAGGGGGATGGGCACCACGCGCGGGTCGCAGACCCATTGCTGGGCATCGGCAAAGCCGAGGCGCATGCACTCGATCATGGTATGGACGCGGTCGGCTTCCGACATGGCGGCGAGGTCGAAGCCCTCGGCGAGATTGACCGCGATGATGGCTGCCAAGCCTTGCCCGTTAGGCGGGCATTCGTAGAGCGTGTAGCCGCGATAGTCGGCAGTGATGGGGTCATCCCAAGTAGAGAGATGGGCAGCCATATCCGCCGGGGTGATCCAGCCGCCGTAGCGTTGCACGTGCGCGCTGAGTTTGTGGGCAAAGTCGCCGTGGTAGATGTAGTCCTTGCCGTCGGCGGCGATGCCGCGCAGGGTGGCGCCCAGGGTCGGGATGCGCATGATCTCCCCTGCGCGGGGAGGGCGCCCGTCGAGCAGGAGTTCATGACCGCTGGGCTGTTCGGGGCCGTTGTCCAGGTCGGGACTCTCCCAGTCGGGGTCGCGGCGAAGTTTTTTGGTTTGGGTGCGCCAGTTGTTGGCGATGAGTTCACTGACCGGGTAGCCGTTTTCGGCATACCAGATGGCGGGTTGCAACACGTCGCCAAGGCCCATGCGCCCGTGGCGCTCGAGCAGGTCGCTCCAGGCGGCGACCGCACCGGGGATATTGACTGCGTGACCGGTGAAGGTGGGCATTTCCCGGTAACCGAGCCGGCGCAGTTCTTCGATCGAGGCTGCGCCCGGCGCGCGCCCAGAGCCGTTGAGCGCGGTAACGCGCTTGGTCTTGGCGTCCCAGAAGAGGGCAAAGCAGTCACCGCCGATGCCGGTGGAGAGCGGCTCGACCACGTTGAGCATGGCGGCGGTGGCGACGGCGGCGTCCGCTGCGTTGCCGCCGGCTTGTAAGATGCCGAGACCGGCCTGCGCAGCCAGGGGTTGGCTGGTAGAGACTATCCCGCGGCGAGCCATGACATTGCTGCGCCGGGAGCGAAAGGCTGCTTCGTAGTTCATGTGGTGACCTAATCGTGGTGATGCCGGGTTCGGTAGTGGATAGAGGGCGGGCCGGAGCCACAACGGGGTGATGGTACGCGACGATTTGCCGTTTCATGATAGCCAAGAGTGGACTCATTGCCAAATCGGTCGAGCGCAATCCGGTTTGTCGCTTGCCGCGCGTCTGGGGTAGACTAGCAAGCACTATGGGCATCGTTATCCAGACTATTGCGACATACGCTCCCTGGATCTATGCCGTGTGCGGCTTGGCCGCGCTGTACCAGCTTTACCGCATTTGGCAAGTGCGCGCCGAACGCAAACAGGCCGTTTTTTCGCTGGAGCGGGAAAAGGCGATCCAGGATACTTACAGCATCTTCGCGGTGGCTTTGGCGTTGGTGCTGATCATGGGCTTCACCTATTTTTTGAGCAATACATTGGCCCAGGCGGTGGAGCCGTTGGTGGCGGAATCGCTTTCACCCACGCCACCCTTACCCTTCATGCCCACGCCCACCAATACGCCGCTTCCGGTGACGCCAACGCCGACTTGGACGCCGACACCGATGGGGAACAATAACCCACCGCCGGCGGAGCCGCCGACACCCGTTCCCGTCGCGGTGGTCGAAACGCCGCCTACGCCTACGCCGATACCCATGGTGGTGGCGCCCATTTGCCCGGACACACGCGCGTTGCTCCTGCGCCCGGGCGAAAATGAGGTGGTGAGCGGCGTGGTGAATGTGATCGGCACAGCAACCCATGAGCGCTTCCAGTATTACAAGTTGGAAGTGGCGCCGGGCGCCGGCGCTGCGGGCGGCTTTAACTACGTGGGCGGGGGCAATAGCCCGGTTGTCAATAACTTCTTGATGGCGTTGGACACCTATGGACTGGGCAATGGGGTGTGGAGTCTGCGCCTGATCGTGGTGGACCAGACCGGCAATTTCCCGCCGCCCTGCCAGGTGACGATTATCGTGCAGAATTGATGCCGCAAGACAGAGCACGCCTGATCACCCTGACCGTAGTCGCCATCTGGTTCGTCGTCGCCCTGGTCGTAGCCTACAACGCAGGGCTGGCGCGCGGCCGGCTGCGTGTGCGCGAGGAATTGCTGGTGGTACAGGCGGAGATGATGGCGCTGCTTTCTGCGACGCCCTCCCCTGCGCCGACGCTTGCCGCCACCGGCACGCCCACACCGACTGCGACACCGACGCCTTCTCCCACCCCAACGCTCTCGCCGACACCCACCCTCAGCCCGACACCCACCGCAACCCCTGCCTCGCCCGAGGAATGGGCGCGGCGCTATGCCGACCTGGTGGTGGAGGGGTTGCAGAGCGCAGCCATGCTCGACTTTACCAACGAGCAGGCCGAGGCCTTGCTGCGCCGCACGGCCCAGGCACAAGGTCTGCTTTTTGTGCCCGCAACGTATTACCGGTTGGAGGCGAATACTTGGGCTGCGTTGGTGATGCCGCGCACACCGCAAAATCAGGTGTTGCCCATTCTCTTTTGGCGCGAACCCGACGACCGCAACCGCGTGCGAAGCCAGTTGCTGCTGGATGTCGTCTCAGTACGCGACGGACGCGTGGCGTACGGCACGCTGTTGGGCGGGTTGCGCCACGGTGTGCTGCGGGAAGATTTTCTGGGGCGCTATCACTTGCTCTTGGTGGAGCGGGGCGACTTGACGCCTTCGCTCAATGTCTATGTCTTGGCCCAGGCTGCGCCCGGCGAAGACTTTGCGCCCCTCTGGCGCAGCCTAGAGACGCCGCTGTGGTCCGTCCAGGCTGCAGGGAGCCGGCTCGAATTGGTGGACGTGGAGGGCGCGCTGCTGCCGGACTTGGTGGTGACCGCGCCCCTGGGCGACGGCAATGCGCTGCGCGAGCGGCTGGTGGCTCCCAACAGCTTTTTGGAGCAGACGCCCTTTGCGCGCCAATGGGCGACGACGCGCTGGCGCTTTGTTTCGGTGGAGGGCGCGGCAGAGTACGGCGGCGCGGTCATGCCCGGGTACAATCTGACCGAGGCTACATTACGGCCCACGCCCTTGACTGCGCTGGCGGGTCTGTTGGTGCATCTACGCAGCCAGAATGTGAGCGCCGCCGCGGATTATGTGACGCGCTTGGATTTGTTGCAGCAGGCCTTTGACCTGGGCTTGAGCCGGGCGGGTATCTGGCTTGCACTCTATTTGGACGAAAGCAACCAGCCGCTGGTAGGCACTCAGATCACGCCCCGCATTCGCTTCTTCGACAACGCAGACCGCAGCCGCACCTTTGTGGCGTTTTTTGAGCAGGACGCCGAGGGCGTGGTGCGCGTGGCGGCAATCCTGCCGACCAACCCATACGACGGGCAAGACCTGGTGACGCCTGCGCCGCCGCTGCCTGCCGAGCCGCTGCCCGCGACCCCAACCGCGCTTCCCACAGAAACGCCGCCGCCCGCCGAAGCCGGCGAGGCTGTAGCGGCGCAGGAAGCCGACGCAGAGGAGACAACCGGCGAGGAGCTACC
>CAKZVN010000311.1 GCA_937922105.1 uncultured Litorilinea sp. | reverse complement strand
GCCTGGCGTGTGGTCCATGAGCGAAACCATGTGCACTTGTTCGGCCTCAATCAACTCGGTCAAAATGGGGGCAGCCCGGCGATAGTTGACCTCGAAGCGGGCATGGACGCGCAGGTCGGTCAGCAGATGGGGGCGCAAGCTGTTGAGCGAGAGCGTCACGTTGCGTGCAACGTCTTCGCTGCGTAGGTGGGGTCGCTTGGAGCTATCGTCACCCACCGGGAGTTGAAAGGTAGCAAAGGTAAGCGCAGCATAAGCCGTGGTGATCCCCGTCGCGGCCAGGCGTTTGTCTAATTCAAAGATGGCAAGCGGATGGGCGAGTCGGGAATTCGGGCGCGGCTCCAATTCTCGCTCAATCATGTCGCCATGTAGGTCTACTAACCCCGGCAGCGCCACGAGGCCCTGCCCGTTCAAGGCGGCAGGTGCTGGAGCCGGGCCTTCGATGATGTCGGCGATGATCCCCGCCTCAATCTGGATGGAGGCCCGCGGCAATACTTGGTCGGGCAGGACAACAGTCAGGTCACTCAGCCACATGGTTTGCTCCATATGCCGGCGGCGCTGTACCGGGCGATAACCTACGGCTCAACCAGGATGGGGTTGGAGGCGGCGCGGAAGCTCACATAGTCGCGCTGCTGGACGTAGACGTATGGCCCTGTTGCTTCTGGGATGGTGTGCAACTCGACCCGGTAATAGCAAGCGCGCTGAGGTTGAACCTCCAGCGTAACCTGCTGCCACGCGTCACCGGGGTGGTCCAGTGTCCGGCTGTCCACCAACAGACCATCGCGCAGCACAAAGAGGCGCAACCGTTCCTGGGCGCGCACATCCACGGTGAGGGTGATGGGCGCGCCGTGGCTGGGAAGCGTCTCCCACATGGCAGCCTGGGCGCCGGCGCGATTGGTGGCGTGGAAGCGCAGTTCCGGCCCGCGGCTCAGGTAGACTTGGCCGCGGCGCAACCCGTCCAAGATGCCCCGCTCGCTCAACTCGTCGGCGTAGACCCAGGTCACCAGTTGGCCCAGCGCGTGGGTGGGGTTGGCGGGGTCGTGGGTATCAATGCCCGCCACGCCCACAATGCGATAGCCCTGGACCAGTAGCCGGTCCCAAAGGGGAATCTGCCAGTTGTTGTTGGCCCCCTCCAGGTTGTGATAAACCTCATAGAGATCGCACTTGGCCCAGTCGAACTCATGGGCGCGCCACCCCAAGCCGCCGCTGTAGGCGTGGTTGACACAGAACAGCCCGCCCTGGGCGTGGGTGGCGTCGGCCGCGTCGTTCATGCTCCAGTCGGGCCGGTCCACATAGACATCCACCCATGAATGGATGCCTTGCAAGTTGGCATGACCATGATGGCTGGTCAATTCGCATGAACGCAGCAGCGCCATACGCCCGTTGACCAGCGGGGCCAGCTTGCGCCACTGGCTGACGGTGAAGTGATCGGTCAGGGAGAAGAAGTCCAGCCCAGCGTCATGGGCGGCCTGCACCACATCCGCAACGGGAACCTTGCCGTCGCTCTCGGTGGAGTGGGCGTGCAACTCGCCGCGATACCAACCGGCTGCGTGGCGCACCACATGGTCGGCGGGGTAGGGGGTGAGCGCGGGCGCGGGCGGCTCGCCATACTCGACGCGCACGTCCAGCCGGTAGGTGAGCGGTACGCTGATGTCGTTGACATCCACCATCACGCGCCAAGTGCCCTCGTCCAGTGGGCCGGGCAGCGCGCCTTCGCCTGCGTCGTTGGTCTCGACCCACAGCTCCAGCTTGACTTCGCCGACCGCGCTGGGGTTCATGCGCATGCCGCGGAAGCCGTGGGGGTCAAAGAGGGCCAAGAAAAGTTGGCCGTCGTGGCGGGTCGCTTTGGTAAAGGTGAGGTGGGCTGTCACGCGCGTGGCACGCGGCTCGACGACGAAGGTGTGGTCAATGTAATGGACGCGCGGCGTGAGGTCCACGCGATTTTCTAACGACAACGCCAATCCGGTCGTGGATGCAGGCATGGCGGGCATGGGTAGACCTTTGCTAGGCAAGGTAGGAGCCGCCTCCTGCGGGAAGCGGCTCCCGAAGCAGAGTAGGCGTAAGGTGCGCTTACGGGATCAGGGTTCCGGCGGCGCGCAGTTCATCAACGGCGAGTTGCAGTTCGCGTTGCACCTCGCCCAGCACCGTGGCGGGGTCCTCGTTGTTGATGATCATGCGGTCAATGGCCTGGGTGATGATGGCGTTGTATTCCGGCACATTGCGGACGATGCACGCGGTGGGGCGGGCAAACTCCAACTGCTGCACGCTGATCAACCACGAGGGATGTTCGGCGTGGAAGGCCTTGACATCGTCGCGCTCCAACACGCTATAGCGGGTGGGCATATAGCCGGTCGCCATGTGGAACTCGGCGGAGCGCTCGGTATCGGTCAGGAAGCGCACGAACTCCCAGGCCGCGGCCTTGCGCGTTTCGTCCAAGAAGGCGGAGATGGCGACATTGCCGCCACCGTGGGTGACGGCGCGCGTCACCGGGCCGGCAGGCATCATGGCGAAGCCCCAGTCGAAGTCCACACTGTTGCCGATGAAGGACTGAATGGCGGTGGACTGGCGCATCATGCCGACCTGACCGTTGATGAATTCGATGGCAGCTTGGTCAAAGGTCCCACTGAGCGTAGCCGGCATGACCGCATAGCCGTCCACGTGATAGAGGTCCTGGAAGAACTTCGCCATGGCGATGACTTCGGGGCTGTCCAGCGTGGGGTTGCACTCGGCGTCGTTCAGCACGCCGCCCCACTGATAGACAAACGGCTCGAAGTACCAGCGGGAATAGTTGGCATAGGTCCCGTACACACCCGATTCGGAGAGAATCTTGGCGACCTCACGGAACTCTTCCCAGGTGGCGGGGGGCTGGTCCGGGTCAAGCCCCACCTCGCGGAAGAGGTCCTTGTTGTAATAGAAGCCCTGGGTGCTGCGGTTGTAGGGAAGGGCATACGGGCGACCGTTGTAGCTCAGGTCCTCCAGCAGGGCCGGAATGAAGTCAGCCATGTCCTCGGGCGATGCCAACTCGTCAATCGGGGCAAAGACGCCCTGCTGCGCATAGTAGGGGACGTAGATGTAGTCCACCATGGTGATGGGCGGCATGTTGCCCGCGGCGATGGAGGCCAACAGTTTCTGTTGCAACTCGTTGTAGCCGCCCTGGTTGACGTTGACGATGCGGATGCGGTCCTGGGACGCATTGAAGGCCTGGACTTGGGCGTCCAGCGCTTCGGCCAAGTTGCCGGTGAGAAGCGTCCAGAACTCCAACTCGATGACTTGCGTCTGGGGCGCGGCGGCGCTGCTTTCACCGGTGGCAGCCGGGGCAGCCGGCGCGGCGCAGGCGGCGATCAGCGCGCCCATCAGCAACAACAGAACGACAGTGGACAGACGTTGCTTCATGGCAAAAAGCACTCCTTGTACTCCAATCGGTACATCACACAACACAGACGTAACGGATGTAGGAGACAACCGGTGTCCCGCTCACTCATGCCGGGACTTTGCTGCCCTCCTGTCTCCGGGAGTGCAGCGCTATCCTCAAACCGGCTGCGCGAACGCAGACCGGCGTGGGGGGCTATCCTTTGAGACCGGTGCGCGCGATGCCCTCGACAAAGTAGCGTTGGGCAATGACGAACAAGGTCAAGATGGGAAAGATGACGATGACGGTGGCAGCCATCAGGATATGCCACTTGGAGCCGCCGTCTTCGCCCGCGCGCATGGCGACGATGCCCACCGGCAGGGTGCGCATGGTGTCCGACGAAGTCATGATCAGCACCCAGAAATAGTCGTTCCAGCGCCAGTTGAAGCTGAGTAGCCCGAAGGTGATCAGCATGGGCTTGCTCAAAGGCAACATGACATGGCGCAGAATTTGTGGATGGTTGGCGCCGTCAATGATGGCGGCGTCGGCTAATTCGGCGGGTACGCTCAAGAAGGACTGGCGCAAGAGAAAGGTGCCGAAGGCAGTGGCGGCAAAGGGCACAATCAGTGCCCAATAGCTGTTGAGCCAGCCCAATTGCGACATCATGATGTAGATGGGCACGACCGTCACTTGACCGGGGATCATGAGCACAGCCAAGAAAAGTAGAAAGAGCAAGTCGCGACCGGGAAACACGATCCGCGCAAAGACGTAGGCCGCCAGACAACCGTTGAGCACTTGCAGCAGGGTGACGGTCGTTGCCACAAAGACGCTGTTGACCAAGTAACGCTCGAAGGGCGCGGCCCGCCACGCAATCAGGTAGTTCTCCCAGGTCACGGGCGAAGGAATCCACTGGGGCGGGAAGACGTAGACGGCGCGCACATCCGGCTTTAGACTGGTGGAGATCATCCACAGAAAAGGCAGCGCCACCACCGCCGACGCCAGAGTCAACAGGATGAAGGCGCTCCATTCTTCGATGGCGCGGCCCCGGCGAAGACTACTGCTATCATTGAGGGAGAAGACATCGGCGGCCTGTTCGGCCCGCATCACATCGCCTGCCAACTTCACACTCGCTTCCGTTCAGTGGCTGCGGACAAAGCCGCCGCCGGTTGCATCAAGACCGATCCGTCGCTGTCCACGGGGACGCTACTGGTAATGGACCCAACGGCGGGACAGCCGTAGCTGCACAATGGTCAAGACCAAGATGACCAGAAAGAGACTGGTTGCCACAGCCGCGGCATAACCGGCACGGAAGACGACAAAAGCCTGCTCGAAGATGAAGTAGTTAAAGACTTTGGTCGCATCCACCGGGCCGCCCGCGGTCATCACCGCCACAGAGTCGAACTCTTGCAGCGCGCCGATGAGCGAGGTGACCATGAGAAAGAAGGTGGTGGGGGAGAGCAGGGGGATGGTAATGTAGCGCAACGCAGCCCAGCCTCCTGCACCGTCAATGGACGCGGCTTCATAGAGATCGCGCGGGATGGCGGTCAGACCTGCCAGGAAGATCACCATGCTGTAGCCCATGGTACGCCAGGCGCTCATTAAAATAATGGCGGGCATGGCCCACTCGGTGCTGGTCAACCAGCGCGGGCCGGCGATCCCAACCCAACTGAGCAGCCAGTTGATCAGGCCGTAGTTGGGGTCGAAAATCCAGACCCAGAGCAGCGCCACCGCCGCGGTGGTGGTCACATAGGGCGAGAAGATCAGCGTGCGAAAGACCGCGCGTCCGCGCACTTTGCGGTTGAGGAGCAGCGCCAGCACCAATCCGCCCAGCATAGAGAGGGTAACCGTACCCAGGGCGAAGTAGAACGTATTCGTGAAGACCTTCCAAAAGCGGGCGTTGGTCAGGAGCCGGGCGTAATTGTCGAAGCCTACCCAGGTTTTGACCGGAGCGATGAAGTTCCAACTGGTGAAGCTGAGGTAAACGTTGAAGCCTAGCGCATAGTAGACGAAGGTCCCGAAAAGAAGCAGCGACGGCAGCAGAAATAACACTGCGAAGAGTAAGTCCTCACGTCGGCGCGGGGAACGCCACCATCCACTCCGCGCCCTCTGTGCCGGTCGCGCCCTCATCATCGGCGTAGCCGTCATTCCCGCTCCTTCCATTCCAACAGCCGTGGCATACCATGCCACAACAGCCCCAGTGCCGGGCTACAAGCATGGTGAAGCGTGGTTAACAGAAGGTAATCGTGAGGAGCGGGGGCGTTAAAAGTCGGTTAAGAGTTGTTTAGAATTCGTGGGAGAGATGATCGCGGTGGGCGCTTAGCCCTTGTGCGTCACCCAGTCGGGCCAGTTGATGGTCATACCGTCGCAGCCGGCGTCAACAACCCGGTGGATCAACTCTATGACTTCGGCGGATTGGCCGATGGTGGTTTCGCCCAGGAGACCCCAGGCGCGCACTTCGCTCGCAACGGTACGTCCGAGTTCCACTTGGCTTGCGCTCACTGTGCCGGCAAAGGGGCAAATTTGGAAGAGCGACAGGGAACGCGCCTTGGCGAGGGTATCGGCGTCAATGCGCCGCACTAGCCACCCAAGCCGCGCCGAGGGAGCGATCTGCTGCATGGCAACCAGCATGTCGTAGTTGAACGAGGTGATGATCACCGCGTCGTAGAGGTCATCGGCGCGGATGGCAGCATGAACGGCGGCGGGCAGACCAGGGGCCTTGCCCTTTAGCTCTACGTGGTAAGTCAACTGGGTTCCGAACGCGGTGAACAAGTCCTCCAGGCGCATCATCTTTGTGCCGCCGAAGAGATAGGGTGAAAACCAACTGCCCATGTCCAGACAAGCCAGTGTGGACCAGGGCAACGACTCCACCACGCGCGTGCCGTGCCCATAGCGCGCCAGTGTGGCGTCGTGACAGATCACGACCGTGCCGTCTGTGGTCAGCTGGGTATCCAGTTCCACTTCGGTCACGCCCATCTCCAGCGCCAGCTTGAACGCAGGCAGGGTATTCTCCGGCGCATAGGCCGACGCGCCGCGGTGGGCGATGATGCGAAAGTTGGGCGGGACGGGAATGGGTAACATGGACGGTTGCTTCCTTGCTGGCTCGGCAGTTCGCTGGGCGGTGGGCGAATTCACACTTGGCTGGTTTGTACGGTAGGTCGCACTGGCATGGTGACAGATAACTGTTAACCGAGAGTTAACCTCTGCGTCGAAGCGGCTTAAATCTTGGTTAATGAACGTGTTTTACGGTCAAGGCACCCACGCTGGTCCGGGATTCCTGCCTCTACTACAAACCAGGAGAAGACCGCCCATGCTCGACCTTGCCCGGTCCGTTGTCCAGCCGCAATCTGGTCTGTCTGTGCCCGCGCGCGTCCTTGTATTGGTGGACCGCATCACCGCGCATCCCCGCCTCTTCCCCCGCCTGCAACAGCGCTTTCCCCACAGTGAAATCACCTTGCTCTGGGTCGTCACCCCCAGCGCGGTGTTGACCTGGGGCGCGCTCTTGGCTGAACCGGTGGAGGAGCGCACGCATGCCATGCTCGCTGCGCTGGGTGAGCGCATGGAAGAGGGACAGCGCCGTTTGGCCCCCTTGCAGCGGGCCGCGCTCGCTGCGGGGTTGCGCCTCAAGACCAGCGTCGTCCACGGTGCCTTGGCCGAGACGTTGGTGCGCGTAGCGCGCGCCGAGCGCATTGACCAGGTGTTAATCCCCACCGGCAGCGATTATCATGGGCAGCCGCCGGCGGAACTGGTGGGCCAAGTGCGCCGCCGTCTCACCTGCGCGGTGGATACGCTGGATTAAGACTGTTGCACGTGTGTTAATGTGACTGCGGCTCGTTCCGCGGCTTCGGCTTGGCGCGCCAGGTTTGCCACCATGCGCGAAAAGACCGCGCCGTGCAGCGGGTAGATGCCGTACCAATAGAGCAGCCCCAGCAGCCCTTTGGGCGCAAAGAACGCGGTCTGCACCAGTTGCGTTGTGCCGGGCGTAGGGCCGGGATTGGCCTCGAAGCGCAGCCATCCTTGCCCCGGCAGCTTCATTTCGGCGCGCAGGAGAATGGCGCGACCGGGAGTCACCGACTCCACGCGCCAGAAGTCCAGCGCATCGCCTACGCGCAACTCGTCGGGATGGCGCCTGCCCCGGCGCATACCGACGCCCCCCACCGCGCGGTCCAACCAGCCGCGCACTTGCCACAGCCAGTCAAAGGCGGGCCAGCCCCGTTTGCCGCCAAGCCCCGTGAAGACGCGATAGACCGTCGCCGGTGACGCAGCGACCACCTGGACGCGGCGTTCCAGCAACATGCCCTGCTCCTCGGTCAGGTAAACCGGCGGTACGTCCCCCCGGCTGGAGGCCAACGCATCGGACCAGATGGTCTCCACCATGCCGCGTTCGATGCGCCCCAGAGCCAATTCCACCGCGGTGGCAAAAGCAATCGGACGAATGGCAGGGAAGAGCCGCTGCGCAGTGTCGTCGCGCACTACCAATTCATTGCGTAGCCCCTCGATGAGCGGTCGCGCAATGTTGCCGGGCACAGGCGTGATCAGATTGACCCAGAGCGCCGACAACTCCGGGCTGAGCACCGGCACGGGCAGCAACCTGCGCCGCAAGCCGCGCACGCGTGCATAGGTGGTGATCATGTCGGCATAGGTCAACACATCCGCGCCGCCGATCTCGATGATCTTACCCGCACTTTCTGGTGTTTCCAACGCCGCCATGAGATAGGCCAACACGTCGCGGATGGCAATCGGCTGGGTACGGGTATAGACCCACGTGGGGCAGAGCATGACGGGCAAGCGCTCGGTGAGCGCGCGCATCATCTCGAAAGAGAGACTGCCCGAGCCGACCACCATGCCGGCGCGAAACTCGGTGACGGGAATGCCCGCCTCGCGCAGCGCGTCGCCGGTGGCTTGGCGCGAGCGCAGATGTTCGGAGAGGTTGCTGTGCGCGTCGCCCAAGCCGCCCAAATAGATGATGCGTTGGACACCGGCGTGGGCCGCAGCCTGGGCAAAGCCGCGCGCTGCGACCAGGTCACGCTCGGCAAAGCGCTCATGGTTTCCGCCCATGCTGTGGATCAGGTAAAAGGCCACGTCAATGTCGCGCAAGGCGGGGCCGAGAGTTGCCGGGTTCAACACATCCCCATCCACCACCTCTACATCCGTAGCCCACGGCCTACCTGCCAGCCGCTCCGCTCCCCCGCGCACCAAGACGCGCACGTGGTGCCCTGCTTCTACCAGGCGTGGGGCCAAGCGCCCGCCCACATAACCGGTTGCCCCGGTGACCAAGACCCGCTGCGGTTGTGTCATAATCGGCAGCCCTCCCATACGCGCCGGTGTGCCCGCTTGCATCCGTCATCGTACTTGCTAGGTTAGCGCGACAGGTCTGTCTTGTCGGTAAACTCGCTTGCATCCTGGGCTGTTGGCGAGGGTTGCTCGCGCAGGCGCTGCACGCGCTCCCAGCGGATGTCTTGGCGACCGGCCAAATATCGCCACGCGCCGGCAAAGACAGCCAAGTTCATGAGGGTGAAATAGTAGGGCACATAGAGGGGGCGCCAGCGCGCACCGCGCTGTTCTTGCTTGTGTCCTGCCCACGCGGCGGCATAGAAGAGCAACTGGCAGCCTAGCAGCGATTGATAGAGGCCCCCCAGTCGCCACGCCAGCCAGGCATTGAGCGGCAAGATCAGGAGCAACAATACAGGCGTCAGCGTCCAACGCAGGACACGGTGGGAAATGTACTGGAAGGTCAAGAAGCCGTAGCGCAACGGATTGAGCAACGGCAAGAGGCGGCTGATGGGCTGGATGCCGACCCCGCTGATGCGCAGCTTGCGTTTCCACTCGTCGCGCGCCGAAGCCGACCCCTGTTCCAGGCTGTAGGCATCCGGCTCATAGACCAGCCGGTAACCCTGCATGGCGATGGTCATGGAGATCATGAAATCGTCCATGAAGGTATCCGGGCGCAACGGCACAAAGAGATGTGGGCGAATGGCGAAGAGTTCCCCCGCCGCGCCCATGACATCGCCCACCCGCGATTCCCAGCGTTTGATGGTGGATTCATAGCGCCAGTAGAGGCTTTCACCCGCGCCCGTGACTTGACCACTGTGTTGCACCCGTTTCTCGCCCGCTACGCAGCCCACCTCCGGTCGCGCAAAATGGCGGACCAGGCGACGCACCGCCTGCGTGTTGAGCATGGAGTTGGCGTCGCTCAGGACGACGATAGTCTGCTCCAGGTCCGGCGTGGTCGCGGCCAAGTGGGCGAAAGCCCGGTTGAGCGCCGACGGCTTCCCCCCGCGCGGGGAGATATCCAGCACCTCGATCTCCGGCACGCTGCGCAAGTATTCGGCGGTGCCGTCGGTGGAGCCGTCGTTGACAAAGAGCAAGCGCAACCGCTCGCGTGGATAATCTTGGGCCAAGCAGTTGGCGACTTTATCGCGAATGACCGCGGCTTCGTTATGCGCGGGGACCAGCATCACCACCGGCGGGGTGAAATCGTCCGGCAAGGACGCAACCGGTTGTGCGCGGCGCGCCAACAGCCCCATGAGCGCGCCGTAGCCCACATAGGTGTAGACGATGATGCCGAGGGCAGACCAGAAGAGCACAACGTCCATGATGGATTAACCCGGACGGGGCTGCGTGTTATCTGCGCCGGGCGGGTTGTCCGGCTGCGCGCGCTGCTGCGCGGCGGCAAAGATCAGGGCAAAGAGGCCCCACCACAGAAACGCAGGCTTGGACCCCACCGACACCGAGTCGAAGAGGCTATAGACGCTCTGGGCGACGAGTGCGGCGGTGAAGCCCACCGCCAGCACGCGCCAGGTGAGCCACGGCGCATGGCTGAACTCCGGCGACCCACCAGCATGATAGAGCCGCACCAGGTATAACACGCCGATCACATAGATGGCAAGGACCGCGGCGAGACCGGGCGCGCCGAAGTCCAGCCCGGTCTGTAAGAAGAAATTGTGGGCGTGGGCGATGTCGTAGCCGGGATCAATGTTGCCCAACGGATAGAGCAGCCGCGCCACTTCGCGAAATGTACCGAAGCCCATGCCGGTGAAGAAAAAATCGCGCAGCCCCTGTTGGCCTGCTGCCCAGACCAGGGTACGGAAATTTTGGACAGTCGCCAGCCCGCCCAGGGTGGTGACACCCGGCGCGTCGCTCAACGTTTCCACCAATTCCGAGGGCACAAAGGCGAGCGCAACCACAATCGCCAGGGTGAGCGCAGCCAAGACGCGCCAGCCCCAGGGCCAGATCAGCAGCGCGGCGGCAACGATCCCCGCGGCGAGACCGATCAGCCCCCCGCGCGATTGGGCCAGCAGCATGACGCCGCCCATCCACAGCGCACAGAGCAGGAGCGCCCACCAGAGTAGGTTACGCCGCTTGTGCCCGGCAACCAGCAAGACCAGCAGGAGGGGCAAGACAAAAAGCAGGCTCCCGGCGACCTGGTTGGTGCTGAAACCGGCCTCGGCGCCGGCGAATTGGCCCAGCAGGGGTTGGGGCAGCAGGTCGTAGACACGACCCAGGCCCCAGAGCTTGTTGCGGCGCTCCATGCCCAAAGGCGCAAGCAGCGCCATGCCCTGGGCTGCGAGCAGCAACCCGCCCAGACACCACGCCAGCCCGCGCCGGCTTGCCCCGGCATGGGCGACCAGGGTGGCGAAGAGCGCCACATTCCAGACCACCACCGCGCTGCGCGGCCAGGAAAACTGCTCGCGCAGCGGCGGCGGCGCAGCCCAAATCGCCACGGGCAGCATGATCAGCAGCCAGAAGGCCAGCGGCCAATCGGCGGGGGTGCGCGGCCAAAGCGGGCCGCCGTGCAGACGGCGCGCACCTGCGCTCCCCGCAGCCAATACCACCCCCACCGCCACCATCCACAGCGGAAAACGCGTGGCAAAGAGCAACATGGGCGCAGCCGCAGCCAGGAGCAGGGTTTCCACAATCAACG
Source organism: uncultured Litorilinea sp. (assembly GCA_937922105.1). Classification (GTDB taxonomy): domain Bacteria; phylum Chloroflexota; class Anaerolineae; order Caldilineales; family Caldilineaceae; genus QEUY01. The sequence goes on along the minus strand of CAKZVN010000311.1, from coordinate 12 downwards.
AACGCAGCGGTA
>CAKZVN010000310.1 GCA_937922105.1 uncultured Litorilinea sp. | reverse complement strand
ACTGCGCCCAGCGACGAGGCGCTCATCCGCGACATCACGCTCAGCCAAGCTGCGGGCTTCAACGGCGCACGGCTGCACCAAAAGGTCTTCGAGGAGCGGTTCCTTTATCACGCCGACCGCCTGGGCTATCTGGTCTGGGGCGAGTTCGCAGACTGGGGTTGCGCCGGGTTCGGCCCGCGCCACGACCACCAACAGCCGGGCGCGACCTACATCACCCAGTGGCTGGAAGCGCTGGCGCGCGACTACTCGCATCCCTGCATCGTGGGCTGGTGCCCGCTCAACGAGACGTGGCAAATTCTCACCGACCGCACCACCGTGCTGGACGATGTGACGCGCGGTCTCTTTCTGGCAACCAAAGCCATGGACACCACGCGCCCGGTCCTGGATGCCTCCGGCTATGCCCATCGCGTCGCCGAGACCGATGTCTACGACTGCCATGACTATACCCAGGACCCGGCAACCTTCCGCAGCCGCCACGCCCACGTCGCCCAGGGGCGTCCCTACTACAACAGCCGCGACAACGAAACCTGGTCCGTGCCCTATGCCGGGCAGCCCTTCTTTGTCAGCGAGTTCGGCGGAATTTGGTGGAACCCCAAAGCCAAGCCGGGCGAAGATTCGTGGGGCTATGGTGAACGCCCGCGCGACATCGAAGAGTTCTATACACGCTTCGAGCAGCTATGCGCCGCGCTCCTGGACAACCCCGCCATGTTCGGCTACTGTTATACCCAACTGACCGACGTCTATCAGGAGCAGAACGGCATCTACGGTTTCGACCGCAGCGAGAAGTTCGACATGGCGCGCATCCGTGCCGCCCAGACCAAGCCTGCCGCCATCGAGCAGGCTGCGGTCCAACCCGCGACCTGACGCCGGTCATGAATTACCGTCGCCTGATCTTTTTCTTGCTGCCCCTGGCGATCACCGACATTGTGCTGGAGTTGGGCAGCCAAGTCCTCAACGGCGGCATGGCGCGCGCACCGGAGGCTACCACGACGCTGGCAGCCTATGGGCTGGGCTGGGGGCTGGTGCTCTTTCTCACCGCGCCCCTCGCCCAAGCCAAAGAGCTAGGCTTGGCGTTGGTGGGCGACCGCGCTACGCTGGTTGCGGTGCGTCGCTTTGTGGTCTTGGCAGGGCTGGCGCTCATGGGCGGCTTGGCGACGCTCACGCTCACGCCGGTCGGTCATTGGGTCATCGAGGAGCTACACGCCATCCCCGACGAGTTGGGCGCGGTGGTGCGCGTGGCGCTCTTCTGGCTGATCCCCTACCCTTTGCTCAAAGGCCTGAGTCTCTTTCACGCTGGGTTGCTTTTGCGCGTGCGGCGCACTGCGCTGGTGAGCTATGCCACGCTGAGCAACCTGGGCGTGAGCATCGTCGCCGTCTTTGTGCTGGTGGCGCTGCCCTGGGTCCATGCCCAGCCCATTCGCCTGCCTGTGCTGGTCACCTATCTGGGGGTGGGCACCGAACTGGCGATCATTCTGTGGGGCGTGGCACGCTATGTCTGGGGACGCCTGCCCGCGCATGACTCAGGCGGGAGCGCGCCGCCCACCTTGTGGGGAATTGTGCGCTTCTTTTGGCCCCTGGCGTTGATCATGCTGATCCAGGAGATGAGCCGCCCGGTGATCAATCTTTTCGTGGCGCGCGGACCGGACCCCACCAATGCGCTGGCGCTCCTGGCTGTGCTCTATACGCTAGGGCGCATGCCCTACGGCTGGCTCAACGAGATTCGCAATCTGGCGCCTGCCTTCCGTGAGGAGCCGGCAAGCCGCGCCTACATCCGCCGCTTCACGCCCCTCTGTGGGCTGGTTTCGTTGGCTGCTATGGGCGTCATGTTCTGGACGCCCCTGCGCGATATCATGCTCGGACAATGGATCGGTCTGCCGCCCCACTTGGTGGAGATGGCGCGCATCCCGCTCTATCTCTTTGCCGGCTTTTCGGTGGTGGTCACGGCACGTGCCTACTATCACGGCGTTGCGCTGGTGGAACGGCGCACCCAGGCCCTTGCGCCCAGCGCGCCCGTGCGCATGCTCTCCATCGTGGCGACGCTCCTTGCGCTCCCCTGGTTGGGCATCACCGGCGCGACCCTGGGCGTCGCCGCGCTCTTGGCAGGATTCGCCGGCGAGTTGGCGGCGGTCTGGTGGGGGCTGCGCGGGTCGGCGTGGTGGAAGGCACGCCGCGCCACCTGGGCGCCGAGTTAGTGGTTCGTTCGCCAAGTGTCGCAAATGGTCATGCTGTTCGCCGGAGGCGGGCGTTGCGCCCACGTAGCCAAGCATCCCCCCTCTGGTAGCATATCGGGATTCTTCCCTTCGCAGGACTCAGGGCGGGCCGTCGCTGCGCTCCTCAGAATGACGGCTACTTCGCGATCAAAACCAGTTCGTCTGCGCTGGTTGACGGGAGGAGAATGCACCCTAGCACCATGCCCGTGCTGCGCTGGATCGCCTTTGTGGGAATCGGTCTACTTGTGGCGGCGGTGGGCGAAACCCAGTACTCAGGCTTCATCCGCGGGGATTGGGCCAATTTGCTCGGCTCAGTCTTTTTCAATGCGCTCTACTTAAGCGGCGCGGCGGGGTTCTCGTTTGCCGTCCTCCAGCGCATCCCACACCCCAGCCTCTGCCTGGCTGCTCATGTGGCAATCTTCGGCAGCTTGGGGCTGGTCGTGGAGTGGTTTCTCATCGGCAATTCGCCCTGGGGCAATCCTGACGCGCACCAGATAGGGATGTTCGCCTATTGGGCCTGCATGGTAGCAGTGCCGATGGTCTATGTTGTCCCGGCGCCCCAGACGGTCCGGCTCAAACAGCGCATCCTGCCGGCTGTGTTGCTCTACAGCGCCCTCGCATTGGCGGTCCAGACCTTGCCGTGGTCCACCGCACGCATCGCTTATCACCTCTGGTCGGTCATCCTAGGCTACACGGCCTTGCTGGTGTGGGTCATGGTCGCCTATGGGCGTGCGGTGCGCCGGACTTGACGCACCGCACACGCCCCGTGTTCGTCAGCTATGCCACCAGACTGCCACGGCATAGTAGAAGGGCAAGCCCACCAGCAAGTTGAACGGGAAGGTGATGCCCAACGAACTGGTCAGATAGATGCTGGGGTTGGCTTGAGGTAGGGCCGAGCGCACCGCAGCCGGCGCATCAATGTAGGAGGCGCTGGCAATGATTGCGCCGAAAACGAAGCTGCCGCCCAGCGACAGGCCGACCAAACTTCCTACGAGCACCCCGATGACGCCATTGACCACCGGCAACACGATCCCGAAGACCAACAGCCGCGGCCCCAGCTTGAAAAATTCGCGCAACTGGCGGCCCGCCACCATGCCCATCTCCAGCAAGAAAAGCGTGAGGATGCCGCGGAAGGCATCGCCGAAGACCGGCTTGATACTGCGAAAGCCCTCCTCGCCGATGATCACGCCGATCATCAGCCCGCCGAGAAGCAAGATCACGCTGCGCCCGCGCAAGGTATCAATCAGAATCTCGGGCAGCGGGATATGGGTGTCGCTGCCACGCTCGCTGCGCCGCAAGCGCCAGCGCGCAATAAAGAGCGCCACCAGGATACCCCACTCCATCACCGAGACCATCACCGGCATGAACGGTTCCGCCGGGTTGCCCAGCCGCTCCGCCAACGCAAGCGCGGCGAAAAAGGTCACCGACGAGACCGAGCCGTAGAGCGCGGCAATCGCCGCGGCGTTGGCAATGTCCAGCCCGATCACCCGCCGCGCCGTCACATAGCTGACCGAGGGCACATAGAGCACAAAAGCCAGCGCCGCCAGCGCAGGCAACGCCACCGCGCCGATTCCAGCCTCTGCCAACTCCGTGCCGCCCTGCAACGCAATCGAAAAGACCAAATAGATGGAGATGGCATTGAGCACGGGTGTGGGAAATTCCAACTCACTACGCACCAACGTCGCGGCGATCCCCACCACGAAAGCCAGCACCAACGGCGACAGAAAACTTACGCGTAGAATGTCCAGCAGTTCGGACGAAAACATGAAGCCTCCCGCTTCTCCCATTCCTCACACGACTGCGGCGCAACAAACGGCGCAGGCAACTTCTGGGCCTGCGCCGCTTGGGACGGGAGTATAGCGAGAGTCTGCGCCGCGTCAAGGGGGTGTACGCAGGAAGTTTATGCGGCGCGCGGAAAAAGGGGCTTAAAGCACCTTAAGCGTGGCGATAAGTGAGCTTTCGTTATGGTCCGCCGCGTTGATAGCGCCGCACATTTTGCAGATGCTCGTCAAAGGTGCGCGCAAAGACATGTGCGCCGGTTCCGTCGGGGGTGGCAACAAAAAAGAGATAGTCGTGCTGGGCCGGGTCCAAGACTGCGCGGATGCTGCCGAGACCCGGCGCGGCGATAGGACCAGGCGGCAAGCCGTCGTTGAGGTAGGTGTTGTAGGGGCTGATGACACTGCTGTATTCTTCCAAAAAGACCGGCGTCTTCCACCATTGTCCCGTAGCAGGTTGGTAACCCATCGCATATTGCACGGTGGGGTCCGCTTCCAGACGCATCCCGATCGCCAAGCGGTTGAGATAGACCCCGGCAATGTCCGGGCGCTCTGCAGGGATGACCGCCTCCCGCTCCACAATGCTGGCAATGATCAAGACCGTGTGCAGGTCCAGGTCGGTCGTTCCGGCGGCGCGCGCCTCGTTATAAGCCGGGATCACGCGTGCGGCGAAGGTATCCAACTGGCGTGTGAGCAAGTCTGCGGGGGTGGCGCCCTCGGCGGGCAACTCGTAGGTATCCGGGAAGAGATAGCCCTCCAGACTTGCCCCGGCGGGGCGATCTTGCAGGAAGGGGTAGCGCGCCGGGTCCAGCCCGCTCAGGTCGCCTGCCAGGGCCTGTTCGCGATAGCGCGCCGCGCCGTCAGGGTCGGCAAAGACACCGGCTTGCTGCAAATAGTCGGCGACCTGCTCGATGCGCCAGCCTTCGGGAATGGTCAAGGTGACCGACGCGGCGCGCGCCTGCTGCAGGATTTCGACGATCTCCACCAGGGTCATGTTGGGGGTGAGGATGAAGGTCCCCGCCTCCAGCGATGCAGCCAGACCGTTGACACGCACATAGGCCTCGAAGAGCAGTTCATCGTTGATCAGCCCTGCCTCGCGCAAGTTGCGCCCGATCACGCGCGCCGGCGTGCCCGGCGCGACCTCGAAGCGCACCGGGCGGCTGTCCACGCTGGCGGGCTTGGTGAGCGCGTCGCGATTGGCGTTCAGATACGTTTGCAAGACTCGCTCGCCGCCTGCCACGCTGCACGCGCTCAACGCGGTCAAGAGCACCCCCAAAATCAACCAGCGCACAGGCGCAAAACCGCTCAGCCTGCGCCACGCGCAGTCAAACCACATTACCATCTGTTTCCTTTACTCTGTTCTCTCTTGCGTGCCTTGCCGCCCACTCCCGGTGTGATGAGGGTCGCCCAGGGCTACCCCCTGGGCTAGGACGCAACGCCCTCTGAAGGAGCCTTGAGAAGACGGCTAGCCCGCTTGAGCGGGCGCAGGTACGCCGAGCCGGGTCGGTGATCAAGCCGTCGAATCACCGCCCTTGCCAGCAGCAAAGTCGCAGCCTCACCCCGACCCCAAAACCGCGGGGCGCAAGGGGTTGTGCCGGTTGCGCGCAAAGGTGGGGTCCAGTTCCAATAGGCGACGCAGCCCGGTCGCCAGGTCCACGCGGGGAGTATAGTTGAGCAATTCTTTGGCGACAGTCAGGTCCGCCACCAGACGGGCCAAGCCGCCGCTCGCCTCGCGGTTGTGGATCACGTCGGCTTTGAGACCGGTGATACGCGCGATGGCTGCGACCAAGTCGTTGATGGAGGTCTCCACGCCGCTGCCCACGTTGATGATGCGCCGGTCCACATTGGGTGCGGTCGCCGCAGCCGTCAACGCCGCCACCACATCGTCCACATAGACAAAATCGCGCGTCTGCGTGCCGTCGCCGTTGATCAGTACCGAGCCGCGTCCCAAGACCTGCTGCATGACCTGGGGGACAACCGGCGCATGCGCCGGGGGCAAAGGTTGGCGCGGGCCATACGCATTAAAGATACGCAACGCCACCGTCTCGAAACCAGCCAAACGCCCGATGGTAAAGAGATACAGTTCCGCCGCCACTTTGGAAACGGCATAGGGCACTGCGGGGCGGCTCTCCATATCTTCCTTCAC
>CAKZVN010000309.1 GCA_937922105.1 uncultured Litorilinea sp. | reverse complement strand
CCACGTTGGCGCTGAAGACCGCCAATGCCGCCATCCTGCGTGGCGGGAGCGAAACGCTGCGCAGCAACCTGGCGCTAACGCGCGTCATCCACCGTGCGCTGGAAAAGAGCGGTCTCCCCGGCGACGCCATCCAGCTGATCGCATCCGCAGACCGTAGCCTGGTCACCGAACTGTTGCGCCTGGACACCTATGTGGACATGATCATCCCGCGCGGGGGCGCAGCCTTGCATCGTCTCTGCAAGGAGCAAAGCACCATCCCGGTCATCACCGGCGGCATGGGCATCTGCCATCTCTATGTGGACGCGAGCGCCGACCTGGAGCGCGCGCTACCGGTGATTGAAAACGCCAAAGTCCAGCGCCCCAGCGCCTGCAATGCATTGGACACTCTCTTGGTCCACCAATCGGTGGCAGAGGTGTTCTTGCCGCGCGTCGCCGCGCGGCTGGCGCGCTATCCGGTGGCGCTGCGCGCCGAGCCGCGCGCGCTGGCGATCTTAGAGGCGGCGGGGATCCCGGCGACGCCTGCCGGACCGGATGATTTCGACCAAGAATGGTTGGGGATGACGCTGGGGCTGAAAGTGGTGGACACGCTGGATGAAGCCATCGAGCATATCCACGCGCACAGCCTGGAACACTCGGACGGTATCTTGACCAATGACTGGGCCAACGCCACCCGCTTTGTCAACGAGGTGAACTCGTCGGCGGTCTTTGTCAACGCCAGCACGCGCTTCAACGACGGCGGGCAATTCGGCCTGGGCGCGGAAGTCGCCATCAGCACGCAGAAGCTCCATGCACGCGGGCCGATGGGTTTGGAAGAACTGACCAGCTACAAGTGGGTGTGCCTGGGCGATTTCCACGCGCGCCCCTAACGCCCCACCCGGTACGCGGGCACCCTGCGCGTTCTCTCCATCCGCCTAACTTACACCCTGCACCGCGTGGTGCAGGGTGTTTTTTGGTCGGCGCGCCGTGATTTATGCAAATTTACCCGAATTCGCGAGTAATTTAGCGATAAAACGCAACGAATTGTGACATTTTACGTCATCAGAAATTGATGGGCGGAAACGCGGTTTGCCGACCGGGACTTGCCGGCCCGCAATCCATTCATCGCTGCATCCCAATCCGTTGGGAGTTGCTCGAGTTTGTGCAGGCAGGTTCACAGTTCATCGTCTATGGATCATCGTTTTTGGCTCATGACACTCATCGAGGCTCATCGCACTATGCGCTTTCTGGCCCACTGCGGCGCGCACTATGCGCCGTGGGTGGCTGCCCGTCGCCGGGTATATGACATGGCGCGACGCATGGTTCAGCGCATGGTTCAGGGCAAGGTTCAACACAAGAAGGAGTATTGGATGACACGCACATTGCGAAGCCTATTGGCGCTGGGGTTGGCGCTCATGGCGCTGACGCCGCTGACGGCTGTGGCCGGCCCGATCACGCCGCCGCCGCTGCCCATCACCGGCCCGCGCATGAAGTTGCCCATCCCGCTGCCAAGTTCCGACCTGCTGGTCAATGCCCCGTTGACGGTCAACGCGCTGGAAGCCGACGCCGCCGACGGCGGTCGTCGCCAGGAAGCGCCCGGCCGCGGTATTCGCCAGACGGCTACCGGCTACGGCGCCGGGTTAACGCTTTATGACAGCCCCAATGTCTGTAACAACTTCAACGCCAAGATCGGGTGGGCCGCCAGCGACGGCAACCCCGACATCTGGACCGATTGGTACAGCGGCTGGGGTCCCTTCGCCCTGAACGAGGGCGAGTATCGCGCCGACTCGGTGGTCTTCACGCGCGAGCGGGTGGTCGGCCCCGGCAACCGCTACAACGACAGCCGCGACACCGACGGCCGCGAAGAGAACTCGGTCAAGATTTACTCGGGCCGGCCCTATGCCGCCGGCTTCGGTAGCCCGCGCATCCCGGTTCCCGCCGGGTTCGAGGGCGGCCGCGTGACCGTGAGCGTGCGCTATCTGATCTGGGACCACGACCAGGGCGCGAAGCTGGAAGGTGGCGACGGCATTGACTACGACTGGGCGTCGTTGGGCGTCAAGCCCGGCGCGGACGGTCCCCATGCCTTCTATACCAACGGCTATGTGCGCGGGGAATGGTCCGAGATGGTCAACACCGTGGAGCTTGGTCACGCCAAGGACATCATGGTCCTGATCCAGGCCCAGTCGCCCGGCTTCTTGAACTCCAACATCTACTTTGACGATGTGAAGATCGCGTTCCTCAGCCCCAGCGGTCATGTCCGCTATCTGAAGGATTGTACCGCAGCCGAGGCCATCAAGTAAGGGAGAGGCGACCGGCCCCGCCGGCCGGATTGAAGCAGTCAGCGCCGTGCGCAAGGGCGCGGCGTAACACTCTCAGACCGTGCGCCGGTCAATGGTTGGACAGTGGTTTGTCAATGGTTGGGAGGGACGGCAGGTTAGGCGAACTTGCCGTTTGGAGCGGGCGAGGCCGTGGCAGCGGCCCCGCCCGCTTTCTGTTGTTGTCCCTGGATGGTGAACGGCCCCGCATTCTCTGGTGCAGTTGCGCTGGAAGTGCAACCACGGCGCGCCGCGGGGCGCACAACCTCTAGCGCCCCACACTGTCAGCCCGCTCGCGCAGAAACAGATCAAAGTCCAGTTCCCCCGGCGCATGACCGTCGCCCGTCAAGATGGCGGCGACCTCGCCGCGATGCTGGATGCCGTGCATCACCACATGCACGATGGTCTGCACCACGGTCAGCCCCTGGTCGGGGTCTTCGCCATAACCCCGGTTGCGACGCTCGTCGTCCAGCGCGGCAACATAGCCCAACCAGGCGGCGCGTTCTACATCCCAGCGGGCCTCGAGCGCGCCTACATCGGCGAAATCCTTCTCCTCCAGGATACCTGCGTCCTCTTGGGCTTGCAATAGACAGCGCCAACCGTACTCAGAAGCGACCTGGACGCTGCGAGCTTTCAAGTTGATTGCCAGAATCTCTGTTGCAGCCGGACGCCGCCCCGCCGATGCGCGCGCTCACACCGCGCGCCCGCGCACCGCGGCCCGTTGGAGCGGCGTGAACGCGGC
>CAKZVN010000308.1 GCA_937922105.1 uncultured Litorilinea sp. | reverse complement strand
GCCGGGGCAGGCCGCGAAGTTGATCACCGAACTGGGCTGGCGCGACTACTTCCAGCGCGTTTACGCCACCATCGGCGACGGTGTATGGGAGGACCTGGAAGCGCTCAAGACCGGTTGGCGTGGCGAGGCGTATGCCGATATCTTGCCGGCGGACATTGCCGCGGGCGAGACCGGCTTGGCGTGTATGGACGCCTTCGCCCGCGACTTGGCGACCACCGGCTATCTCCACAACCATGCGCGCATGTGGACCGCGGCGTATGTGGTACATTGGCGGCGCGTGCGCTGGCAAGCTGGGGCAGCCTGGTTCTTGACCCATCTCCTGGATGGGGATCCTGCTAGCAACAATCTGTCGTGGCAGTGGGTGGCGAGCACCTTCAGCCACAAGCCTTATTTCTTTAATCGCGAGAATTTGGAGCGCAACACGGGTGGCGTCTATTGCCGCGACTGCCCGTTGCGCCGGAGATGTCCCTTCGACGCGTCCTACGACGCGCTGGAAGCCGAGCTGTTTCCCGCCAAAGGCACGCCGCACGACCCGGCGCGCGGCGCGGCCCCGTCCGCGCAGGTGGGCAAGCTGGCGCGTGTGGCGCCATGCACCGCTGCATCGGCGACGGCTTCCGGCCCGGCTGTGGTCTGGGTCCACGGCGACAGCCTGCGTGCAACGCAGCCCGCGCTGGCGGCTCACGCGGATGCCCCCGCCATCTTTGTCTTCGACGATGAGTTGTTGGCCCAGTGGCGCATCAGCCTCAAACGGCTGGTCTTTCTCTACGAGTCGCTGCTGGAGATGCCGGTGACGATTCGCCGTGGGGAAGTCGTGGCGGAAGTGGCGCGCTTTGCCGCGCAGCAGGGCGCGGCGCGCATCGTCACGACCTATAGCCCGTCGCCGCGCTTTGCGCGCTTGGTGCGGACGCTGAACCGGACTGTGCCGGTGACAGTCTTAGACGAGCCGCCTTTTGTGCAGCCAACGGAGTCGCTGGACCTGCGCCGTTTCTCGCGCTACTGGCAGCGGGTGGAGGCGCAGGCGCTCGACCCGGTCTGAGCCGTCTCCTCGCGCATTTGCGGGGGCTGTATGAACTTGGACCCAGTCGCAGACACGACCTCGCCAAGTATTGGCACGAACCGCATGTGCGCGGACTCGCCCCGCAAATTTTCCCAAAATCCTTCGACATTTTAAGCATTTCCCCGCGCGCCTGGTATGATTGCGCTCAACTCGCGCCTACGGGGGACGCAGTGCATTTTCGTCGTACCCGGCGCGCGCCGGCTGGGTATCCCCGTGGCACGGGCGTGGAGATATTGGGATGGGGGGCGACGATATGCAGGCCAAACGACAGACCACGCAGGGAGCACTGAGCGCCGGATTGAGCGCACTGTGCCTGTTTCTTGCCGGCTTGAGATGGAGCGGGCGCAATCCATAACTTGTCGCTTGGCGGGGAGCGGCGACGAGGCTGCGCTGGTTTGCCGGACGGTGACGCATGAGCAGCGGCGCGGTGCGCGCTTCCTCCCACGCCGATTGGCGCGTTGAATCGCGGCCCGTAGCATGGGTGCCGGGCAGGTAACTTCCAATCAGAAAAAGGGTCCCGACGTGATGGGGACCGTGCAATTCCAGTCGCAGCGAAAGGATTGACTATGGCCGTGCAAGACTTTTTCAACGCCAAAGACACATTTGAGACCGGCAGCGGCCCGGCGGTCATCTACCGCATCGCCGCGCTGGAGGAGCAAGGTATTGCGCCCGTCTCTCGCCTCCCCTTTTCCATCAAAGTGCTGTTGGAAGCCGCGCTGCGCCAGGCCGACGGCTTTGAGATCACCAAGGAGGCCGTGGAGACCATCGCCAAGTGGGGGCCGGAGACCGCAGGCAAGGTAGAGATTCCCTTCAAGCCCGCGCGCGTCGTCTTGCAAGACTTTACCGGCGTGCCCAGCGTGGTGGACCTGGCTGCCCTGCGTGACGCCATGCAGAAGCTCGGCGGCGACCCGCGCAAGGTCAATCCCCTGGTTCCCGTAGATTTGGTGGTAGACCACAGCGTACAGGTGGACCGCTTCGGCAGCGCCTTTGCCTTGATGTACAACGCCGAGCGCGAGTTCGAGCGCAACCGCGAACGCTATGAGTTCCTCAAATGGGGCCAAGAAGCCTTCGACAACTTCCGCGTCGTGCCCCCGGCGACGGGAATTGTCCACCAGGTCAATCTGGAATACTTGGCGGGCGTTGTGCTCAAGAGCCGCCACAACGGGCTGGAGGTCGCCTATCCCGATTCGTTGGTGGGCACGGACAGCCACACCACCATGATCAACGGTCTGGGCGTGGTCGGTTGGGGTGTGGGCGGCATCGAAGCCGAGGCGGTGATGCTGGGACAGCCCATCTATATGCTCATGCCGGAAGTGATCGGCTTCAAACTCACGGGTGAGCTGCCCGAAGGTTCCACTGCGACCGACCTGGTGCTGCGCGTCACCGAGATGCTGCGCAAGAAGGGCGTGGTGGATAAGTTCGTCGAGTTCTATGGTCCGGGGCTATCCAAGCTCAGTTTGCCCGACCGCGCCACCATCGCCAACATGGCGCCGGAGTATGGCGCCACCATGGGCTTCTTCCCAGTGGATGCCGAGACGCTGCGCTATCTCATCGGCACCGGGCGCAGCGAGGAACTGGTGGACTTGGTGGAACGCTATTGCAAAGCCCAGGGTCTCTTCCACACCAGCGAGACGCCGGAGCCGGTCTTTACCGACACGCTGGAATTGGACATGAGCACGGTCGTGCCCAGCCTTGCCGGTCCCAAGCGCCCGCAGGACCGCATCAACCTGGCGGACATGAAGAGCCAGTGGGTGAGCGGGTTGACCGCGCCGGTGGGGCCGAAAGGGTTCGGGCTGAAGCCGGAGCAGGTGGAGACCAAGGTCACCGTGGAGGCTGCGGGGCGCAGCTTTACGTTGACCCACGGCGCGGTGGTGATCGCAGCCATCACGTCCTGCACCAACACCAGCAACCCCAGCGTGATGATCGGCGCGGGGTTATTGGCCAAGAAAGCCGTGGAAGCCGGGCTGGATGTCAAACCCTGGGTCAAGACCAGCATGGCTCCCGGCTCCAAGGTGGTCACCAAGTACTTGGCGGCAAGCGGCTTGATGCCCTATCTGGAGGCGCTCAACTTCCATATCGTGGGTTACGGCTGCACTACGTGCATCGGCAACAGCGGCCCGCTCCCGGAGCATATCTCCCGGGCTATCAAAGAGGGCGACCTGGTGGCGGCTGCCGTCCTGAGCGGTAACCGCAACTTCGAGGGGCGCATCAGCCCGGATGTGCGCGCCAACTACTTGGCGTCACCGCCGTTGGTGGTGGCGTATGCCATTGCGGGAACGGTCAACATTGATCTCTTGACCGAGCCGCTGGGCTACGACCCCAACGGGGTGCCGGTCTATCTGCGCGATATATGGCCCAGCCAGGAGGAGATTCGCAGCGCGCTGCGCCGCAGCCTCAAGCCGGAGATGTACCGCGAGGAGTATGCCAACGTCTTCGACGGCAACGAGGAATTCAACAAGATTCCGGTGGCGGGCGGCGATCTTTTTAACTGGGACCCCATCAGCACCTACATCCAGCGCCCGCCGTTCTTCGACATCAGTCTGGAAGTCCCGCCGGTGCGGCCCATTTTGGGCGCGCGGGTCTTGGTCATGATGCCCGACAGCACCACCACCGACCACATCAGCCCTGCGGGCAGCATCGCGCCGGGCAGCCCTGCCGCGCGCTATCTGGAAAGCCGCGGTGTGCCCCGCTCCGAATGGAACAGCTATGGCAGCCGCCGCGGCAACCATGAGGTGATGATGCGCGGCACCTTCGCCAATATCCGCATCAAAAACCAGATGCTGCCCGGCATCGAGGGCGGCGTAACCAAGCATATTCCCAGCGGCGAGATCTTGGCGGTGTGGGATGCTGCCGAGCGCTACATGGCAGAGGGCACGCCGCTCATCATCCTGGCGGGCAAGGAATATGGCACCGGCTCCAGTCGCGACTGGGCAGCCAAAGGGGTGCTGCTCCAGGGCGTGCGCGCCGTGATCGCCGAGAGCTATGAGCGCATCCATCGCTCCAACTTGGTGGGCATGGGCGTGCTTCCGCTGGAGTTCGCGCCGGGTACGAATGCCAAGTCGTTGGGGTTGACCGGCTACGAGCGCTATGACATTCTGGGGCTGGACGACAATCTGACACCGGGCCAAGTCTACACCGTGCGCGCGACCACGGACGACGGGCGCGTGATCGAGTTCCAAGTCGTCAGCCGCATTGACACCCCGGTGGAAGTGAACTATTACAAGAACGGCGGCATCTTGCAGACGGTATTGCGCCGCTTGGCTCAATCGTAGCTCAATCGTAAAGGAGATTTGCCTTGACTCGGCCCACACACGCGAGCAGCAACGGCGCGTCCCCGCGCTATGAACCGGCGCAATGGGACCTCTCCGCCCTGTTGCCCGATACCCAAGAGGAGACGATTGCCGCGCGGCTGGCGGCGCTGGAAGCCGACGTCGCGGCCTTCGAGGGATACCGCGACCGGCTCAGCCCGGAGATGGACCCGGCAACCTTGTTGGAGATCGTGAAGCTGAACGAGCGCATCACCGAGCAGGCCTATGTGCTGGGCGCATATGGTTCGCTTTGGTTTTCCACCGACACCCAGTCGCCTGCCGCGCTCACCTATCGCAACCGCATGCAGCAGACGCTGACCACGTTGCAAAATCGCGCGCTCTTCTTCTCGCTCTGGTGGAAAAGCCTGGACGACGACGAGGCTGCCGCGCTCTTGCCCAGCGCCGAACTCTACCCCGACTATCGCTTCTACTTGCTGGACATGCGCCGTACCAAGCCCTACACGCTGGAGGAGCGCGCCGAGCAGATCATCAACATCAAAGACGCCAACGGTATCAGCGCGCTTATCACCGTCTATTCCATGCTCACCAGCCGGCTGGAGTTTACGCTGGAGGTGGAGGGCGAACGCAAGACGTTGACGCGCGACCAGCTGATGGCTTATGTCTATTCGCCTGACGCCAACCTGCGCGCGGCGGCTTATCAGGAACTCTACCGGGTCTATGCCGCCGAGGCGCCCATCCTGGCACAGATCTATGTCAGCCGCGTGCGCGATTGGTTTGCCGAGCAGGTGGAGTTGCGTCGATATCCGTCACCCATTGCGGTGCAGAACGTTGCCAACGACATCCCCGACGCCGCAGTGGATACGCTGCTGGAGGTTTGCCGGCGCAATGCGCCGCTTTTCCAGCGTTTCTTCAAGCTCAAAGCCAAACTCTTGGGCATGGAGAAACTGCGCCGCTATGATATCTACGCGCCCATTACGACCTCCGACCGCACCGTGCCCTATGCAGAGGCGGTGCAGATGGTGTTGGAGACTTTCGCCGAGTTCGATGCACAGGTCGCGGCTCAGGCGGAGCGGGTCTTTGCCGACAACCACATTGACAGTCTGCCGCGCAAGGGCAAGCGCGGGGGCGCGTTCTGCGCCACGGTGCTGCCCAGCCAGACGCCCTGGGTGCTCATGAACTATACCGGCAAGATTCGCGACGTGGCGACGCTGGCGCATGAGCTGGGGCACGCCATCCACAGCATGATGGCTGAGCATCACTCGGTCTTTACGCAACATTCGTCGCTGCCTCTTGCGGAGACTGCATCGGTCTTTGCCGAACAGTTGCTTACGGACCGCCTTTTGGCCGAAGAAACGGACGAACTGGTGCGCCAGGACATTCTGGTGGGCGCGCTCAGCGACATTTATGCCACGGTCATGCGCCAGGCCTTCTTCGTGCTGTATGAGCGCGCGGCCCACACTGCGATTCTGGAAAACAAATCGCCCGACGACCTCTATGCGCTCTATGTCGAGAATCTGCGCGAGCAGTTCGGCGACAGCGTGGAGGTGGGCGAGGAGTTCCGCTACGAGTGGGTGAGCATTCCCCACATCTATCACACGCCCTTCTATTGCTATGCCTATAGCTTCGGGCAGTTGCTGGTTTTGTCGCTTTACAAGCGTTACCGCACCGAGGGTGAGGCCTTCAAGCCCGGCTATCTGCGCCTGCTTGCCCAGGGCGGCTCGGCGCGGCCCACCGAGATTCTGGGCGAGGCGGGCATTGATATCACCGATGCCGCCTTCTGGCAGGGCGGTTTTGATGTGATCGCGGAGATGATTGACCGCTTGGAGGCGTCGGCGCGTTAGAGAACCGCTGTGTCGGTCTCGTCTCCACGCTCAAGGTCGCTTGTGCCGACCGTCCTGCCATTGCGGCACGGGCGGTCGGCTTTTTTGGGCGAGATCGGGGTGACGACGGCGCGTTGATCGCGCTTGTCTGCTATCCGGCAACGGCGCGTGCGTTTGGTCTATGCCCGACGTCGCGCGGTCCCCTCGATCTCGCTGCGGATGCGCGGGGCGATGAGCGTGAGTGCACCGAATCCCAAGCCCTCTTCGGGGAGCATTGCTTCGTAATCCGGGGTTTTAGTCCTGGGTGACCTCTGCCAGCAGGTCGTGAGTCTGGGCGAGGACGCGCTCCCACTCCGTTGGGGCAAGGTCCCGGCGGGCAGGCTCGATGCGGGGGAGGCGGAGACGCGCGTAGACATGGCGCGAATTGGTGGTCAACGGCAAGCCGACCTGGACGCGGCGGGCCGACGCGCTTGCCATGAGATGCGCCGCCAACGCGCGGGCGCCGTGTGCAGTGACATAGCACGCGCAGGCCTCCACCAGGATGAGCGGACCGTTGCTGCTTTGGAGCGCGTGATAACGCACCAACGATTCCTCCAGGGCGCGGCGCGCCTCGGCAAGACGACCCAGGGCCAAATATGCCAAGCCCAAATTGCGCAAGACCCAGGCTAAGCCGTG
>CAKZVN010000307.1 GCA_937922105.1 uncultured Litorilinea sp. | reverse complement strand
GACTTGGTTGCCGGGTTCATGGAAGAAGGGCTGCTCAAGGTGGACCCGGACGGCAACTTCATTCCGGCGCTGGCGGCGGAAGTCCCCACCACCGCGAACGGCTTGGTCAGCGATGACGGCCTGACCGTCACCTATCCGCTGCGCGCCGGGGTGAAGTGGTCGGACGGCGCGGACTTTACCTGCGACGACGTGTTGTTCACCTACACCGCAGTGAGCGACCCGGCGAGCGGCGCGGTCTCCACCACCGGCTATGACCACATCGAATCGGTGACCTGCGCCGATGACCTGACCGCCGTCGTGCGCTTCCGCGATCTCTACGCACCGTACTTGACCCTGTTCAGCGCCATCCTGCCCCGCCATGCCGCGGGCGAAATCGCGGAGATGGCTTTCTGGGACATCAATTGGTTCCCGGTCGGGACCGGGCCGTTCAAGCCGGTGGAGTGGGTGCGCAACACGCGCATTGTGCTGGCGAAGAATGAACACTACCGCGGCTACCTTGATCACCCGCGCGCCGACTACGTGGTGGTGCGCATCATCCCTAGCCGCGAGGCGGGTAAAGCGTTGCTGGACGCAGGCGAAATTGACATCCTGTGGGACTTGACCGAGGCCGACTTGCCCGCACTGGCAGAGTTGTCCGGCATCGTCGTCCACGCTACGCCCGGCCCGGGCAGCGAGCGCCTGGTGCTGAACTTGGCCGATCCGGCAGTGGGACCGACCGACGGTCCGCTTGCCTATCCGCACCCCATCTTGGGAGACCTGCGCGTGCGCCAAGCCCTCCAAGTGGGCATTGACAAACAGGGATTGGTGAATGAGTTGTTCCTGGGCGCGACACGCGTTGCTGCGCGCGAACTGACGCTGGGCTGGGCACAATGTGACATTGCACCGTCGGTCTATGACCCGGCGCTGGCGCAACAATTGCTGGACGAGGCGGGCTTTACCGACGCGGACGGGGACGGCGTGTGCGAATGCAACGGCTGTCTCTATGCCGAAACCGGCGCGCCGCTGCGACTCAAGTTCCAGACCACCCTGGGCAATCGCCTGCGCGCCGAGGTGCAGGAGCGGATCGTCGCCGAGTTGGGCGCGCTTGGCGTGGAATTGGTGGTGGAAAACATCCCCAGCGCGGCGCTCTTCGGCAGTTGGAGCAGCCGGGCCATCCGTACCCAGGGTCGCTTCGATATCCTGATGTATACCACCCGTGCGGGCGTTGACCCCCACGAGCACATGGTGGGCTACTGGCACAGCCGCTCCATTCCCAGCGCAGCCAACGACGGCGCAGGCTTCAACTATAGCCGCTGGGTTAACCCTGCGGCAGACGCCGCGCTGGAACTTGCCGGCGACAGCACGGACCTCACTGTCCGCGCCGCAGCCTATCAGACCGTGTGCGAACTGGTGGACGCCGAGTTGCCCCACATCTATCTCTATGAGCGCGCCGAGATTCACGCCACGCGCAGCGGGCTGACTGGCTTCCGCGTGAACCCGTGGGCCGCGCAGAGTTGGAATGCCGCCGAGTGGGACAAGGAATAGAATCACCGTGCGGCGGGGGCAGCGATCCGCTGCTGTCCTCGCCGCAGCCGGCGTCGTCACGTCCGCATTGCCCAAAAACGGCCCCAAAAACGTAGTTGCGCTCCCAATCGAGAGTGTGTTATACTCCCTGACAGTCCCACCCCTACAGGTTGGTTCAGCGAAAAAAACCGCAAAGCACCCATCCCTTCCTGTTGTTCCGTTTTGTCCATTGCAGTTGATGCGGATTGCAGCTCATGCAGAGGAGAAAAAACTAAATGGCTAGTGTAACCTTTGATCACGTCTACAAGCGCTTCGGCGACGTGGTAGCCGTCAACGACCTGAACATCCATGTCGAGGACAAGGAGTTCTTGGTCTTCGTCGGTCCGTCCGGCTGCGGCAAGACCACCAGCCTGCGCCTTTTGGCTGGGTTGGAGGAGATCAGCGACGGCAACATCATGATCGGCGACCGCGTGGTCAATGACGTGCCGCCCAAGGACCGGGACATCGCGATGGTGTTCCAGAGCTACGCGCTCTACCCGCACATGAGCGTGTATGACAACATGGCGTTCGGCCTCAAGCTGCGCAAGACCCCCAAGGCGGAGATCGAGCGCCGCGTGAAGGAAGCCGCCGACATCCTGGACATCGGTCACCTTCTGGACCGCAAGCCCAAGCAACTCTCCGGTGGTCAGCGCCAGCGCGTCGCCGTAGGCCGTGCCATCGTGCGTGAGCCGGCTGTCTTCCTCTTCGATGAGCCGCTCTCCAACCTGGATGCCAAGCTGCGCGTGCAGACGCGTGCCCAGCTCACCCGCCTGCACCAGCGTCTGGCGACCACCTTCATCTACGTGACCCACGACCAGGTGGAAGCCATGACCATGGCGAGCCGCATTGCGGTCATGAAGGACGGCATCCTCCAGCAGATTGACACGCCGCAGCACCTCTATGACCACCCGAACAACGTCTTCGTGGCGGGCTTCATCGGCAGCCCCAGCATGAACTTCTTCGACGCTACCCTGGTGGAGAGCGACGGCAAGCTGGAGATCAACACCGGCGGCTTCCGCTTGGAAGTCCCCGGCGAAAAGGCCAACGAGTGGCGCCAGTTCAAGGGCCGCGAGGTCATCTTCGGCATCCGCCCCGAAGACATTCATGCCAAGCCCTTTGTGCCGCCCGGCATTCTGGAATCCGACACCCGCGCCCGCGTGGATGTCACCGAGTTGATGGGCAACGAAATCTTCCTCTACTTGATGACCAAGGACGAGAAGCAATTCATTGCCCGTGTGGACCCGCGCGTCCAGACCCAACCCGGCGACGAGCTGGACTTGGCGATCAACATGACCAACGCCCACATCTTCGACCCCAAGACTGAGATCAGCTTGGCGGGCTAGGTTACCTTCTCAAAAGCACTGTGAGCAGCCGGGCGCGGCTTCTGCCGCCCCGGCTGTTTTTGCGTTGCAGCCCCGCCGCGCTTACCATCACAAGAGAAGCGCGCACGCAAGCGTCTGCCGGCGCTGTCACTTACAGATTGCGCGCCGCGCCGGCCCAAGCAACCACCCGATGGACCTCCGGCGCGCAGGGGATACGCTGTCGCGCCGGGCGCTTTCCACCACGCCATCCCTGGCAATCTACTCTGGAGTTACCATGTCCGTATTTACCGAATTCGACCTGATGCGAGAGTACCACCACAGCGGCGGCAAGATCGTGCTGTTGGTGATGGACGGTCTGGGCGGGCTACCCATGCAGCCCGGCGGCAAGACCGAACTGGAGAGCGCGGTCAAGCCTAATCTCGACCGCTTGGCTGCGGAGGGGACCACCGGCTTGAGCATCCCCATCCGCGTGGGCATCGAACCGGGCAGCGGCCCTGCACACCTCAGTCTCTTCAGCTATGACCCCGTCCGCTATGAAATCGGGCGGGGGGTGCTGGAAGCGCTGGGCATCGGCTTCGATTTGCAGCCCGACGACCTGGCGGCGCGCGGCAACTTCGCCACCGCCGATGCGGAAGGACGCATTACCGACCGCCGCGCCGGGCGCATCGGCACCGAAGAATGCAAGCGCCTAGCCGCCAAGCTCCAAGCTGCCACCGGCAACCTCTTTCCCGATTACCAAGTGATCGTCGAGCCGGTCAAGGAGCATCGCTTTGTCTTTGTCTTGCGCGGGCCGGGCTTGGGCGGCGAACTCAGCGAGACCGACCCCCTGGTCACCGGCAAGGCGCCGCTCCCGGTGGTGGATGCTTCCGGCAGCGCGGAGGGCGCGCACACCGCGGCACTGGTCAATCGGTGGGTAGAGGCCGCGCGCGCGGCGCTTGCCGACGAACCCAAAGCCAACAGCCTGAACCTGCGCGGCATCGCCAAAGACCCCGGACTACCCCGCTTCCCCCAGATTTACGGGCTGCGCGCAGCGGCGCTGGCAGTCTATCCCATGTACAAAGGAGTCGCCCGCTTGGTAGGCATGGAGGTGGTGGACTTCCCCGGCGAGCGCCCGGAGCATCAGGTGGACGCGCTGGAGCGGGTGTGGAACGACTATGACTTCTTCTTCATCCACATCAAAAAGACCGACTCCTATGGTGAAGACGGCAACTTCGACGCCAAAGTGCACGAAATCGAAGCGGTGGATGCCGTGATCCCGCGCATTCTGGCTTTGCAGCCGGGCGCGCTCATCGTCACCGGCGATCACAGCACCCCGGCTAAGCTCAAGAGCCACAGTTGGCACCCGGTCCCCACTTTGCTGTGGAGTCCCACTGTGCTGCCCGACAACGCCACCACCTTCGGCGAGCGCGCCTGCATGGGCGGCGGTCTGGGTCTCTTCCATGCCACCAACCTGCTGCCGCTTGCCATGTCCCACGCCGGACGCTTGGGGCGCTTCGGCGCGTAGGGCACGATACCCATACAGGCGTACGCAGCCGCCGGTCAACCGTCCGTAGCATACGCAAGACCGTAAAGTCTTGCGACGACAAAACCGCCCTGCCCGGAACGCATCCGGCAGGGCGGCTTGTCATTGTGCGACAACTGATGTTGGGACTGGGACTTAGTAGCGGTTACGGCCCCCGCGGTCGCCGCGGTCACGGTCGCCGCCCCGGCGATCGCTGCCACGACGGTCTCCCCCGCGGTCACCACGGTCGCCACGGTCCCCGCCACCCCGGCGCGGACCGCCGCCGGAGCCGCCGCGGTCGCGGCTGCGCGCATCCTCCACGCTCCAGCCTTCCAGCACGGCTTGGCGGCTCATGCGCACCTTGCCGCTGGGGTCCACGTCTATGACCATGGCGGTCAGCTCGTCGCCCAGCTTGACCACATCCTCGACCTTATCCACGCGGTAATCGGCCAATTGGCTGATGTGGACCATGCCGTCCACGCCCGGCAAGATGTTGACGAAGACGCCATACGGCTCGACGCGTACCACCGTCCCGGTATAAATGCGCCCGATCTCCACATTCTCCATCATGCGCGACACTTCGTCCAGCGCCTGTTCCGCGCCCACGCCATCGCCGGAGATGTAGACCGTGCCGTCCTCCTCCACGTCAATCTTGACCATGAAGGTTTCTTGCAGGCTGCGAATGGTCTTACCGCCCGGCCCGATCAGTTTGCCGATCTTTTCCGGGTCAATGTGCAGCGTCAAGATGCGCGGGGCATAGGGGCTGAGATAGGGGCGCGGCTCCGGGATCGCCTCCAGCATCTTTTCCAGAATGTGCAGCCGCCCGACACGCGCCTGTTCCAGCGCCTCGCGCAAAATCTGGAAATCCAGCCCCTTGATTTTCAAGTCCATCTGGAGCGCGGTGATGCCATGCGCGGTGCCGGCGACCTTGAAGTCCATATCACCGAGCGCGTCTTCCAAGCCCTGGATATCGCTGAGCACCTTGTAGTCGCCCGTCTCCATGTCCTGGACCAGCCCCATGGCAATACCTGCCACCGGCGCAGTGATGGGCACGCCAGCGTCCATAAGAGCCAACGTGCTACCGCAGACCGACGCCATACTGGTGGAGCCGTTGCTGCTCACCACTTCGCTGACCAGGCGCAGGGTATACGGGAAATCCTCCGGGATGACCGGAACCAGCGCGCGCTCGGCGAGCGCGCCGTGCCCGATCTCGCGGCGCTTGGGGCCGCGCAGCGGGTAAGCCTCGCCGGTGCTGAAGGGCGGGAAGTTGTAGTGATGGATGTAGCGCTTTTCTTCTTCGGGCTGGAGCGTATCCAGGCGCTGTGCGTCGCCGGGCGTGCCCAGCGTGGCAATGGTCAGCACATGGGTCTCCCCGCGCATAAAGAGACCGGAGCCGTGCACACGGGGCACCTTGCCCACTTGGATGCGGATGGGGCGGATGGTGGTGGTATCGCGCCCGTCGGGGCGCAGACCGTCCTTGAGAATGCGGCGCCGCGTCGCTTCCCGGATCACCGCGTCCATCGCCTCGCCGAAGTCCGGCGTCGGGCCTTCGACCGGGCGCTCGTCGTCGAAGATGGCTTCTTCCACTTCGCTGCGAATCTCGCTCAGGCTATCCTTGAGCGCGTGCTTGTCCAGCCCGGCAGCCAACAGGTCGCTGATCTTCGCCTCCGCCAAGGCAGCCACCTGGGCCTGAAATTCGGCGGTGGGGACGAAGTAGGTGACCTCGGCCTTGGGCTTGCCCACCGCGGCGCGCATCTCCTCGATAAGGTGAATCACCGGCTGCATGGAATCATGTGCCAGCTTGAGCGCCTCCAGCATCATGTCTTCGGGGAATTCGTTGGCGCCGGCTTCCACCATGAGAATGTTGTCGCTCGTCCCCGCCGCCACCAACTCCAGACTGCTGTTCGCCATTTGGGCGTTGGTGGGGTTGACGATGAACTCGCCGTCCACGAAGCCGATCATGCTGGCGGCAATCGGCCCACCCCAGGGGATGTCGCTGATATGCAGCGCCGCCGACCCCGCGATGATGGCAAGCGGGTCGAGCAGATTCTCGCCGTCAATCGCCAGCGCGGTGACGATCACCTGGGTCTCATTGCGCATGCCTTTGGGAAAAAGCGGGCGCAGCGGGCGGTCCACCAAGCGCGAGAGCAAAATGGCTTGCTCGGTGGGGCGACCTTCACGGCGGAAAAAGCTGCCGGGGATGCGCCCCGCGGCATAGAGCTTCTCCTCGAACTCCACCGTCAGCGGGAAAAAGTTCAGCCCTGGGCGCAGCTCCTTGCTCATGGTAGCGGTGGCGAGCAAGACCGTGTCGCCATAGCGGACCGTCACCGCGCCGCCGGCTTGGGCAGCCAAAATACCGGTCTCAATACTTAATTCGCGTCCACCCACTTCTGTGGTGAACACTTGTGCGCCGTCGAAAATGCGCATGGTTCTGTCTCCTTTTTGCATTCGATGCAAGACAACGACTGCTGCAATGACGCCTGGGCAGGAACACACTCGGATGCCGTCCGGCGGCATCCGGTCGCGTGCCATGCACCGGACAGGAACAAACG
>CAKZVN010000306.1 GCA_937922105.1 uncultured Litorilinea sp. | reverse complement strand
CTGTCAGCGGGGCGACGTCGGCATGGCTTGTCCAGGGGCGCAGATGCTGGACGTGCTCGACATAGGGAAAGGCTAGCCCGACTTGGCGCGCCAGCCACGCGGCGCGCGCAGTGAGCGCGTTTGTGTCCACCGATAGCTCGTCTGCGCCGAACAAGATGGTGTTTTCGTGTTCGTGGGTGAATTCCACCACCGCGGGGAAGACGCTTGCCAGCGCGGCGGCTTTGGCGACGGCGTGGTCGTCGCCGGGGAGGATATTGAGCACCACCACGCCGCCTGGTCGTAGCCTGGCGCGGCAGAGGCGGAAGAACTCCACCGTTGCCAGGCGATAGGGCGTGTAGCCGTTGTCCAGGAAGGCGTCCAACAAGATGAGGTCAAAGCGGGTATCGTGCTCGGCAAGGTAGGTGCGCCCATCCTGGATGATAACTTGCAGGCGCTCGTCTTGGCGCACGCCGAAGTAGCGTTCGGCGATGTGTACGACCGCCGGGTCAATGTCGGTGCTGATGATGGTGGCGGTGGGGTAGGCGTGGTGGAGGACGGTGGGGATGCGCCCGCCGCCGAAGCCTGCCAGGTAGACGGCAGTCGGGTTGGGACACCAGAGCAAAGCGAGCAACATGGCTTGGGTGTAGGGTTCCACCAGGACGAGGGGGGCGTCCAAGTCAATTTCAGACTGGATGACGCCGGTGCTGGGTTTGCTCTGCTCCATGAGCCAGAAGCGCAGCGAGGTGCCCTCTTTGGTGACGACGAGGAAGTGGAGGCCCGACATTTCGGTGCAGAGCGTGCCGTCTTTGCGGCGGCGCAGTGCGTCCAGGCGTTGGTGCAGCGCGGCAAGGTTGGCGGCTTGCCAGGCGCGGTCCGCGGTGGGCGGGAGGAGGTCGGGCATGGCGGCTGGCTTTCGGTTAGAGCCTGTAGCGGCGGAAGAGATCGCCGGCGGCGTGGTGGAGTATGCAGTGGCGCTGCGCCAGGCGGTCGTGATCGTCGTCGTAGCCGCCGCCGATGACACAGGCGACAGGAATGCCCGCAGCGAGACAAGTATCGAGGACGAATTCGTCGCGGCGGTAGAGGCCCTGATCGCTGAGCGCGAGTTTGCCCAACTTGTCGTCGCGGTGGGGGTCCACGCCGGCGTCGTAAAGAACCAGATCGGGCCGGAAGCCGCTGAGCAGGTCGGGCAGATGCTCGCACAGCCGGCGCAGATAGTCGTCGTCGGTCACACCGATGGGCAGTTCCACGTCGAGATCGCCGATCTGTTTGCGAAAGGGGAAGTTGTCGCCGCAGTGCATGGAAAAGGTGAAGATGGCGTCGTCGCCGGCGCAGATGGCGGCGGTGCCGTCCCCCTGGTGCACGTCCAGGTCCACGATGAGGACGCGGCGGGCGCGCCCGGTGTGGACGGCCCACCGCGCGGCGACGGCAAGGTCGTTGAAGATGCAGAAGCCGGAGCCGTAGTCGGCAAAGGCGTGGTGGGTCCCGCCTGCGGTGCCGGCTGCCAGACCGTGGGTCAGCGCCAAGTCCACGGTTAAGAGCGTGCCGCCCAGTGCGGTGACGGTGCGGCGAACAAGGCCCTCGCTCCAGGGGAGGCCGATGCGCCGCATGGCGCGCGCGTCGAGTGTCCCGCCTAAGTAGGCGTCCACATACGCGGGCGTGTGCGCAAGTTCGATGACGTCGCGCGGGGCAGGCGACGGCATGTGAAACTGGTCTAGGGTAACGGTCCCGCTGCCGACCAAATGGCGATAAATCTTGGCGAACTTGGACATGGGAAAGCGGTGGTCGGGCGGCAGCGGATGATAAAAGTCGGGATGGTGGACGATGGGCAACGGCATAATAAGCATGATACTGTGATGAGTGCAGTTTTGGCAAGGGTTGGCGGCGGTGCAAGGTGGGGCGTATAATGGCGCACAGCCGGCGCTGTCTTGGCGCCGTTTCGAACACGCAGGGGAACCTGCGCTGAAGTTGGGAGGAACAATGGAAAAGTTCCGGCGCAGTTGGCAATTGGCGCAGGCCGCGCTGCGCGTGTTAGCCGCGGACAAAGAGCTGCTGTGGTTCCCGGTGTTATCCGCAATCGTGTCCACCCTGGTGATTGGCTTATTCGGGGCGCTGGTCTTTACGGTGGGGCTGGTGGTGCCGGGGATAGGAGGACAGAGCGGCGATGGCGGAACCCTCATCAGCATCGTCGTGATGTTTCTCTTCTACCTGGTGACCGGGTTTGTGGTGACCTTCTTTACTGCTGGGTTGGTGGGCGCGGCCTTGATTCGCCTGCGCGGGGGCGATCCGACCTTCGGCGACGGGATGCGCATCGCGCTGGCACATGTAGGGCCGATTTTTGTCTATGCAGTGGTGGCGGCGATTGTGGGGGTGGTCGTGGCGTTGATCCGCGGACGGGGCAACCAGCGGAGTTTGGGGCGCGACTTGCTGGCAGGGTTGACCCAGGCCGCGTGGAACTTGGCGACATTCCTGGCTGTGCCCATCATGGTGAGCAAGCCCATCGGCGCGCTGGATGCGCTCAAGGAGAGCACGATGTTGCTCAAGCGCACTTGGGGCGAGCAGATCATCGG
>CAKZVN010000305.1 GCA_937922105.1 uncultured Litorilinea sp. | reverse complement strand
CCACCTGCGCCACCAATCACATGCTGTGGCGCAACGACTTGCCGCCCGGCCTCACCCGGATCAACGGCGTGCCGGTGGTGCGCTTTCCGATTGACGAACAGGCGCGCAACGTCGCCCGCTACGAGGCGCTGCACCAGCGCTTGATCGGTCGCGAAGCGCTGGAGCCAGACGAACAGTACGAATGGGTGCAGGAGAGCGCGCATAGCCCGCTGCTCTATCTCCATTTGGAACGGCACGCGCGCGAGTTCGACTTTGTGGTCTTTATTCCCTATCTGTTCGGGACGACCTACTACGGGACGACTATCGCGCCAGAGCGTTCCATTCTCTGGCCCTGCTATCACGACGAAATTTATGCCTATATGCAGCCGACTGCGGATGTCTACCGCAGTTGCTTGGGCGTGCAGTTCAATTCCTACCCGGAACTGCGTTTGGCCGAGCGTATCTTCGGCCCGCACCCCGGCAGCGCAATTGTCGGCTTCGGCTTGGACGACTTCACCGCAGACGGCGCGGCCTTTCGCGGCGAACAGGGCTTGGGCGACCGCCCCATCCTGCTCTATTCGGGGCGGCTGGAGGGGTCCAAGAATGTCCACCTTCTGCTCCACTATTTCCAAGAGTATGCACGCCGGCGCGCCAATGGGTGGACATTGGTGCTCATGGGGCAAGGCCCGGAACCGATTCCCGACCATCCGCGCATTCGCGCGGTGGGCTTTCGCAAGGGACAAGCCAAGCTGGACGCCTACGCCGCCGCTACCCTGCTGTGCCAGCCGTCCATCAACGAGAGCTTCTCGATTGTGCTGATGGAATCTTGGTTGGCGGGGGTACCCGTTTTGGTCCATCGCGATTGCGAAGTAACCCATTACCACACGCTGCGCAGCCGGGGTGGCTTGTCGTTTCGGACGTATGGCGAATTCGAAACCGCGCTGGACCAGTTGCTGCGCAACGAGGGATGGCGCCGCAGGTTGGGTGAGCGCGGTCGCGCCTATGTCCGCACCGAATACACCTGGAGCAACTGCCTGGCGCGCTTTCTGCGTAGCCTGGATAAGTGGCAGCAATTGAAACAGGCCTGAGCAAGAAGGAGAGAAATGCCCGCCGCGATCCACCAACTGTTACCCACGCTGGGCTATGGCGACGCCATCGGCAACCACGTGCTGGCGTTGCAGGCGCGTTTTCGCGCGTGGGGCTTTCGCTCGGAAATCTTCGCCGAGCGCTGGCACCCCAAGCTGGAGAAGTACTGCCGCCCCTATACCGAATATCGTCGCGTCCAGCACGCGGGTAACCTGGCGCTGCTGCACTATTCCATCGGTGGCGAGATCAACGACTTCGCCCAGACCTTGCCCGACCGCGTGCTGCTCTATTATCACAACATCACGCCCGCGCATTATTTTTACCGCGTCAACGGCGAACTGGCGCGCCAACTGCAACAGGCACGCACGGCGCTGGCTCAACTGGCGACGCGCTTTCCTGCGATTGCTGCGTCGGCCTACAACGCCGCGGAGTTGCGCGCCATGGGCTTTGCGGTGCTGGGCGTAGCACCCTACTGGGTGCGCTTCGACGATCTGGACGCGGGGCTGCGTAGCCCGGGCGCAGACGCCATTCGCGCGCGCTATGGCGAGTGGTCCGGCACGACGTGGCTTTATATCGGGCGATTGGCCCCCAACAAGTGCATCCACGACGCCATCAACGCGTTTTACTATTACCACGCCTGGATGCAGCCTGCCTCGCGGTTGATCTTGGTCGGCACCGGTGAGGGGCTGCAACCCTATGTGGACAGCCTCTATCGCCAGGTGACCCGGCTAGGGCTGGACGGCGCGGTGGCTTTTGCCGGTCATTACGCCGCCGCGGACGGCTTGGCCGCGTTTTACGAAATGGCTGATGTCTATGTCTCCATGAGCGAGCATGAGGGCTTTTGCATCCCGCTGGTGGAAGCCATGCACTACGACGTGCCTGTAGTCGCCCACGCTGCGACCGGTGTGCCGGATACGCTGGGCGACGCGGGTATTTTGATCAAGCAAAAGACGCCCGCGGTCATTGCCGAGATGATCCACGAATTGCTGACAGCGGAGGACCTGCGCGCGGCTATTGTCGCCGGACAGCGCGCGCGGCTGGCAGCGTTTGCCCCGGCGCGTGCCCAGGCTGCGTTGGCGGCTGTGTTGGCCCAAGCGGGCGTCACGTTGCCGGAAAGCGGGTAAGATGCGGGTTGCGTTTGTGGTGCAACGCTATGGGACGGAGATCAGCGGCGGGGCCGAGATGGAGGCGCGGCTCTTGGCCGAGCGTCTGTTGCCCTATGTGCAGATCGAAGTCTTGACCACCACAGCCAAAGAGTACATGACGTGGGCGAATCATTATGCGCCCGGTCTGGAGCAGATCAATGGGGTGCCGGTGCGCCGCTTTGCCGTGCGCTCCCCGCGCGATGTGGCGCGCTTCGACCGCGCCAGTGCCGAGTTGTTGGCCCGTTCTCCCTCCTTTTATGACCAAGTGCAGTGGATGGCCCTGCAAGGCCCCGATACGCCTGACCTCTTTGACTATATCCACGCGCATCAGAACGACTACGATCTGTTCCTCTTTTTTACTTATCTCTACGCCACCACCTATGTGGGCTTGCAGATCGTCCCCCACAAGAGTTTGCTCTTTCCCACCGCGCACGACGAGCCGTGGATTCACTTCAGTATCTTTCGCAGCCTGTTCAACCTGCCGCGCGGCTTTATTTTCAACTCGCCCGAAGAAGACCACCTGGTGCGCCGGCTGTTCCAGAACCGGCATATCCCTGGTGTGGTCTTGGGCGTCGGCATTGACCGTCCGGTCCCGCCGCCTATCCCTACGCTGGGCGAACCCTATCTGCTCTACCTGGGGCGCATTGACGAGAGCAAGGGCTGTCGCGAACTCTTTGCCTACTTTTTGCGCTATAAGGAAGAGACGGGCGACCCGATCAAGTTGGTCTTGATCGGCGGCGCGACCATGCCGGTCCCGCGCCATCCCGACATCCTGGCGCTGGGGTTTATGCAGGAGGAGCGCTTTGCCTGGCTGCGCGATGCCGAGTTGCTGATCATGCCCTCCCCTTATGAGAGTTTGTCGCTGGTCACGTTGGAAGCCTGGGCTTTGGCGCGCCCTGTGCTGCTGAACGGTCAGGCCGAGGTGCTCAAAGGCCAAGCGCAGCGCTCGCACGGCGGCTTGGTCTATCACAGCGCAGAGGAATTTGTGGAAGCTCTGCGCGTCCTGCGCAGCGAGCCGGAACTGGCGCGCCGTCTGGGCGAACAGGGCCGGCGCTATGTGGAGCGCGCCTACCGGTGGCCCACGGTGACCGCGCAATACGTGGCGTTTTTGCGTAGTATGCGTGCGACAAACGACCGATAACACCCGCATTTCCCCATGCTACAATCGAGACGGCGCAGGTCGGGCAGGCGATTGCCCACCGGCTGACAGCGGCGATGGTTGAATCATGCATGATCTTCATGTACGAAACCGCCCGGCGCGCTCACTTGTAGTATGAACTTAGGGGTTGCCTGCCGGCGCCGCAACGTGCGGCGAGCCGGTGTGCTGTGACAGCGCCACTTAGGCAGGGGCAGGCACGGTTTGCCGAGCGCGAGCACCCGCCAGCGCTTGGCGGGGAAGGCGTGATGCGATCATCAGCTCTGCCGACTCAATCATCGCACACCGGCGCACGCCCACACGGGGTGTGCTCGATTCGCCGGTGTGCAGGGAAGGTTGTAGCTCTGTTTGTGTTGGCAATGGTGTTGTGGGCGGGGTTGCCGCCGGGCCAAGCCCTCGCCGACCCGCTGCGCCCCAACGGGATTCTGGACTTGCCGGGGCACGGCCCCATCAAATACTCACCGCCCACGCTCGTGGACCTCAACGGCGACGGCAAGTTGAATGTCCTGGTGGGCACCGACGACGGCAAGGTTGTGGCAACCCACTTCGAGGGTGGGCGCATTTTGCTCCTGTGGAGCTATGATACGTCTCAGGCCCTGGGTGGGCCGACTGCCATTCGCGGCGCGATCTCCGTGGCTGATCTGAACGGTGACGGCAAGATGGAGGTCGTGGTCCCGGTGGGCGAGGTCTTTCCCGAAACACCCGGCATGCCCGGACGCAACACCATGGGCGGCATTGTGGTCTTGGACCGCAACGGGCGCAAGCTCTGGCACTATGTGACCTATGACCACACGGGCACCAATCTGCGCCCGGACGGCTACAGCGACGGCGTGGTGGGCGCACCTGCGCTGGGCGACCTGGACAACGACGGCTTTTTGGAGATCGTCTTCGGCAGTTTCGACCACCGCGTCTATGTCTTCCGCCATGACGGCATGCTCATGCCCGGCTGGCCCCAGTTCGTGCGCGATACGGTGTGGACTTCACCCGCGCTGGCAGACTTGGACAACGACGGGCTGCTGGAGATCATCATCGGCGTGGACACCCATGTGGAAGGCCCGCCCTTCAACACACCCAACGGCGGCGCCATCTATGTCTACCGCGCCGACGGTTCCCTTTATCCTGGTTGGCCCCAGTTTATCCACCAAGTGATCTTTTCTTCCCCGGCGGTCGGTGATTTAGACGGTGACGGTCGCCTGGAGATTGTCCACGGTACGGGCGACTTCTTCCGCGACCATATTGACGCGGGCCATCGCATCTATGTCTGGAACCCCGACGGCACACTCAAGTGGTCGGCGCGCACTGACGGCTTTGTCCACAGCAGCCCGGCCCTCGCCGACTTGACCGGCGACGGCAAGCTGGAGGTGGTCGCCTACGGCGCGGGCGGTAAGCGCGTTTATGTCTGGCGGCACAACGGGTCGGAGCTTTGGTCGCGCGTGCCCGAGAACTTCCAGGGCAATGCCAACCCCGTGTCGCTGATCGGCTCGCCAATCGTCGCGGCCTATACCACCAACCAACTCATGGTCTATGCCAACGTGCTGTGGGATAGCGTGATCTTGGATGGGCGCAACGGCACACAACTCACCGCGCAACGCTTCCCTGGCGATCCGCGTCCGGCTTATGTCAGCGGCTATACCACCGCGGACAATGCCGCCGCGGTCGGTGACATTGACGGCGACGGTAAACTGGAATTGGTGCTTGCCAGCGCCAACAACAGCGGTCGCCAGGCCCAGATCGTCTACTGGCGTTTGCCCGCCGCAGCGACGCCCGCCAACACGCCATGGCCCATGTTCGGTCGTGACGCAGCCCACACCAACTGGTACCGGCCCACCCCCGCGTTGGACGCGCAGGTGGTGAGTCATACGCTGCCCAATGTGCTCTTACAAGGCGAGGCGCGCCAAGTCGAGATTACCATGAAGAACACCGGGCGCGACGTGTGGATCGCCGGGCAGGTAGTCTTGGCTGCGGTGGGCAATCCCGCGCCTCTCACAGCGCGCAACCAAATCCCACTGCCGCGCAATGTTGCGCCCGGTGAGCGCGTCACCTTTGCGCTGACCCTCACTGCGCCGGAGACACCGGGCTATTACCCGACGGCGTGGCGCATGCACGCGGGCGGCACACCTTTTGGACGGCTGGTGTCGCACAAGGTCAAAAGCAGCAACCAGCCTGCGCTGCAGGTCCTCACTGCCGCCGGCATCTTCCCCGGCGGCTTGGCCTCCCCGTTGCCTCCCACGCATTTGGCCGGCGACGGCGCACAATTCACCAACTGGCCCGCCGCGCGCATCCTCAAATTGACCAATGCCAAGCGCGGTTACTACATGATGGACAACTATGGCGGCTTCTGGCGCGGGGGCAGCATCTTCCCGTTGCCCAACCGCGGCTGGCAGCCCAATCCCCAGGAGATTGTTCTCGGCCCGGACGGGATCTCCTACTGGGTCCTCCTGGGTGACGGCACGGTCTATGGGTGCAACACCGACCACTGCGACAAGTCGTTTAACCCGGCGACCCCGCGCGGTATTATGGCGCGTTCGCTGGCTTTGACGCCCGATGGTCGCGGCGTCTATGTAGTGGACGGTTCCGGGCGCGTCTATACCGGCGGCAATGCGCCCGCGCTGGCTCAACCCGGCGGGTTGCCCCTGGGCTATGACGGGATCGTCCGCATCAAGATGACCGCAGACGGGCGCGGCTACTACTTGCTGGAACGTTCGGGCAGGCTTTGGCGGGGCGGCAACGCGCCGGAATTAGCGCCCAAGTATGCGATCCGCAACGGCGAGGATTGGGCGCGCGATTTCGAGCTGACCGATGACGGGCAAGGCTACTACCTGCTGGACCGTTTCGGCGGGATTCATGCAGGAGGCGCGGCGGCTCCATTGAACTTCGCTCCGCCACCGCTGGGCGACGGCGATTTTGCCCGCGACTTGGAATTGGTGGACACGCAGCGACGCCTGGGACCGGGGATGGCGCTCACACCGCCGCAAGTCCAATTGATCGTGCAACGCGGGAGCGCTACCTCGCGCACCATCCAGTTGGTGCTGCAAAACACCGGGACCGTGCCCTTCTCCTGGCAGGCGGTGCTCAACCGCGAAGGCAGCAGCGCGGGCAGTATAGACAACATGGACAGCGTGCTGCGTCTTACGCCCAATTCCGGTACGTTGGACCCGGAGCAATCGGTCGTCTTGACCGTCAGCACGGTGGATTTGCGCAGCTTGCCGAAGGGCAACTACTCGATCATGCTGAGCGTGCGCATGTCGGGCGTCCAAGTTCAGATCGAGCAGTCGGCGACCATCACCCTGCGCGTGGTGGAGCAGGTCTATCAGACCGCGCTGCCTGCGCTGCTCCGCTAGGTCGTGTCTGCAAGATCGCGACGCCAGAGTAGGCAGCCTAGCGGCTCAGCATGACATTTTGCAGAGACGACCCGTCTCTCGACGCCGGGTTAAGAGGGAAAGAGGCTGCGGCGCAGCTGTGACAGGCCGCGCATGAAACGTATGAAGCGACCCTGCTCATAGCGAGCGATGAGGTCCTGGGCTGCGGCTAGATTGCTCTCGGCCTCTGCCAAGCGCAACGTGTCGGCAGGTGGAGGGAGCCAGCCGGGGCGGTCGGGTGCACGGCGGGGCGCGCGGCAAAAGGCAATCAGCGGCGCGGCGGCTTGCTCCCAGGTAAGATCGGCGCGGGCGCGCGCAAAGGCTGCCGGTTCCGGCGGCGCGTCCAGCAGCGCGCCGATGGCGTCGGCAACCGCAGCGTCGTCACCGGGAGGCACCACGCGACCGACGCCATAGGACGCTACCAGGTCTGCGGTGGCGTCGCCGTGGGCCGCCACCACCGGCAGTCCGGCCCAGATGGTTTCCAGCGTACGACTGCGAAAGGCCAACCGCGTCTCGATGCTGGCTTGGTGCAAACTCACGGCAACGTCGCTTTCCAGGAGCACATTGGGCCAATCCGCATAGTCCACCCAATCTCCGAAAATGACATGGCGATCCAACAGGCCCAGCGACTCGGCGAGCTGCCGCGCAGCTTGCACCTGGGAAGGCATCTCGGACATCACGGGGTTGGGGTGACGGGTGCCGGGGAAGAGCAGGCGCAGCCCCGGTC
>CAKZVN010000304.1 GCA_937922105.1 uncultured Litorilinea sp. | reverse complement strand
GCTGGAGGTGGTACGCAAGGCGGACTTTGCGCCGTCGGCGGTCGCCTTCGACGCAGCCTTTGCCAAAGAGTAGACGCCCGGCCCAGGGGCGGCTTTCAACCTGAACCGGCACGCGACCGCATGGCGCGGTCGCCCAGAGCAAGAGGAGTGTAGACGATGGCGGAAGGGTCCGGCTTTACTTCAATGGCGGATGCGCGCGCCACGGGCGAAGCGCCCGAAGTGGGCGTGGGCATGTTGGGCTATGCCTTCATGGGCAAGGCGCATTCCAACGCATTTCTGAAGATTCCTCACATGATGTACCCGCCGCCTGCAATCCCTAAGCTGGTGGGGATTGCCGGGCGCAACCAGGAAGCGGTGCAGGAGGCGGCGCGGCGCTACGGCTATGCCAATGCCTATACCGACTGGCGCGCGATGTTGGAAAACGAAGCCATCCAGCTCTTCGACAACGGCGGTCCTAACGACGCGCACGCGGAGCCGTGCATCGTCGCGGCGGAGATGGGCAAGCATATTCTGTGCGAGAAGCCGTTGGGGCGCACCGCGGAAGAGTCCAAGCGCATGTGGGATGCCGTGCGCAAGGCGGGCGTCAAGCACATGGTGGCGTTCAACTACCGCTTCGTACCCGCCATTCGCCAGATTCGCAAGCTGATCGAAAGCGGCGCGCTGGGGCGCATCTACCACTTCCGCGCGGTCTATCTGCAGGAGTGGATCATGCCCCATTACAACACGCCGTTGATCTGGCGCTTGCAGAAGTCGGCGGCGGGCAGCGGTGCGCTGGGCGATCTGGGCGCGCACATCATTGACCTGGCGCGCTATCTAGTGGGCGAGATCGACGCGGTGAGTGCGATGACGCGCACCTTTATCACCGAACGGCCCAAGCTGGATGGGTCGGGCATGGGCACGGTGGACGTGGACGACGCGTTCGGCGCGGTGATCTCCTTTGCTAACGGTGCGATGGGGACGCTGGAGGCGTCGCGCTATGCCGCGGGGCGCAAGAACGGCCAAAATCTGGAGATCAACGGCGAGCGCGGCTCCATCCGCTTCAATTTGGAGCGCATGAACGAACTGGATGTCTTCTGGATTGACGACGAGCCGAAGGAGACGCGCGGCTTCCACAATGTGCTGGTCTCGGAGCCGTATCACCCGTGGTGGGAAAACTGGTGGCCCCAGGGACATATGATCGGCTGGGAGCACACCTTTGTGCATGAGATCACCCATCTGTTGGACTGCATCGTCAACGACAAGGCGGTTGCGCCCATCGGCGCGGATTTCGAGGACGGCTACCGGGCCGCGGTGGTCTGCGACGCCATCCTGGAGTCGGCGGCGAGCAAGCGCCAAGTTGACTGTGTCTATGAAAGCTGACAGACGCGGGGGATGAGAGGCGTATGGGCGACGTCACGTCGAAGAGCGGCGTGGCGTCGCTTTTTTTCCGGCTCTTCCGTTTGCCGACCAAATCTCCATCCGACCAAATCTCTATCCGACCAAATCTCTATCCGACCAAAGGAGCGTCTTATGATTGTGGACCAGTTGAGCAATGTGGATTCGCCCTTTTATGCCGGGCTGTTGCGTAGTCACGGCGGCTCGTTCAAATTGGCTGAGCGCTTGACGCTGGGGCTGAGCTTTTTGCAGGATACCGATGTACTGGCATTGGGGCCGAGCCGTATCGAACTGGACGGCGACAAGGTCTTTGCCATGATCCAACATTACGACACCAAGCCGCGCAGCCAGGGCTTTTGGGAGGCGCACCGCAAGTATATTGACATCCAGTATGTGGCTGCGGGCGAGGAGTTGATGGGCTATGCCAACATTGCCCACCTGGATGCGGGGGATTATAACGCAGCCAAGGACTTCATTCTCTTACAGGGTGAGGGAAGTTTCATCCACATGCACCCGGGGACTTTCATCATCTTGGGGCCGCAGGACGCGCACATGCCGCAGATTGCAGTGGACGACAAACCGCAGCCGGTCAAGAAGGTGGTGGTCAAGGTTGCGGTGGACGATTAGCCCGGTGCTTCGTGCGGGGCAGGTGCAGCGGTGCTTGCGGCGAGCGCGCCTTCGATGGTCTGCTCAAGCGTGAGCGATG
The DNA here is from genome assembly GCA_937922105.1 of uncultured Litorilinea sp. GTDB lineage: Bacteria > Chloroflexota > Anaerolineae > Caldilineales > Caldilineaceae > QEUY01. The sequence continues at coordinate 1,774 of CAKZVN010000304.1, read as the reverse complement.
GCAGATGGAGCGCATACGCGGCGGCTTGCAACAGCGCGTCTTGGGGCAGGAGACCGATGAGTTCACCGCGAGCGATGGCGACGCCTGCCTCCTGCGCAAGGTGACGGACGCGGGCGACGACGCTATGCAACGGGGTGAGCCGGTAGTCCTCCAGGTTGATGCTGACCTGGGCTTGTCCATCCACCAACAGGCCGAGCGCGCGCACGCCGGGTAGCCCCCCGCCCCGCTCGCGAATTGCGGCGGCGATGCGCTGCGCCACGGTGACGTCGGCGGTGGCGAGAAATAGGTTGTAGGCGATGAGGATGGGCCGCGCGCCCACAATGACCGCGCCCGCGGGGCCGACGCGCGCCGGGCCGAAATCCGGGGCGCGGTGGGGAAGGTGAATCTCCGCCGCCAATCGCTCGTAACCGCCGCGGCGCACGTCGGCTAAGACGCGGCGGTCGGCGCGTGTGGCAGCCGTCGCGTAGAGATAGACGGGCAGGCCTAATTCCTCGCCGATGCGCTTGCCGAGCGCACGCGCCAGCGTCGCGCATTCCTCCAAGCTGATGCCCCGGAGCGGGACCAACGGCACGACGTCGGTCGCGCCCAGGCGCGGGTGGACGCCGTGGTGGCGGGTGAGATCAATGCGCTCTGTGGCAACGCGCACAGCAGCCAGCAGCCCGGCGAGCACTGCGTCGGGCGGGCCGGCGACGGTGAGAACAGTGCGGTGATGGTCGTGGTCGCTGGTGCGATGCAGGAGACGCACACCCGGTGCTTGGATGGCGGCGACCAGGGCCTCGATCACTGCGGGGTCGCGACCTTCGGAGAAGTTGGGAACCGCTTCGATAAGGACATCCGACGTGGACGGTTTGCAATCCATGCGACTTTACCCTCGGATAGGGCCTTGCCCGGTATGTGTAGCGCGTCCAAGGATGACTGCGCTATGGCGAGTATGATACCGCGTGGACGAATAAAGCGCAGCGCGTTGGTGGGTGCTGTGCAGAATGGCATATGCCGGTGCTGGGAAAGGGATTTCATGGGCGGCGGTGCGGCGGATTGTGGGGCGCAGGCGCAGCGTAGCGCCCGCCACGTGGGTCGCTTGAGCGCGTGAAGGCAACGCTTCGGGCGGATTCGTCCGCGGCGTTGTCGTTACTTGGCGCCCCTGGCGGAGATGCTCCGTCGCCCACGTATGGTATGATTGCCGGCATGTCGCTAACCGTGCCGCAACATTTTGCGATCGGCTTCAGCTCTGTGCAGCCGGATGATACAGCGTGGGATGCGTTTGTTGCGTCGCACCGCCACGCGCAATTCTTGCAGACCAGCGCCTGGGCGCGACTCAAGGCGCGCTTCGGCTGGGAGACGAGCCGCGTGGCGATTGGGCGCGACGGCGCGTTGCGCGGGGGCGCGTCGTTGTTGATCCGGCGTGCCGCCGGGGTGGGGGTGGCGTATGTCCCGCGCGGGCCGGTGGTAGACTGGGACGATGACGCCGCGGTCGCGGCAACTCTGGCGGCGGTGGAGGTGGAGGCGCAGCGCCGGGGGGCCGCAGTTTTGCGCGTCGAGCCGGAACTTGCCGACAGCTTTGCGGCACAGGCGCTGTTGCGACGGCACGGCTTTTTGCCCAGCCCGTATACGGTGCAACCGCCCAGCACCATTGTGTTGTCCCTTGCCGGCGATGAAGCCGCGGTGTTGGCGCGCATGAAGAGCAAGTGGCGCTACAATGTGCGGCTTGCCGAGCGCAAGGGCGTCACCGTGCGCGAGTTGGCGCGCCACGAGTTGCCCCTCTTCCAGCGCCTGA
>CAKZVN010000303.1 GCA_937922105.1 uncultured Litorilinea sp. | reverse complement strand
CGCCCTGTGCAGTCGTTACATCTCACGCTATCGGTTCCGCCACACCTGCGAAACCAGCCGTCTGCCCTACTCCAGATGCGACAAGAAGTCGCGCCCCACCACGATCCGCAAATCCACCGGCGCCGCCACATTCAACCCATGCAGGCTGGAATGATTCGGGTCCAAGTCCAAGTCCTCGCCCATGCGCGCGATCAATTCCTCCGGTACGCCGTAGTTGATGATCAGCGTGCGCTGGTAATCACCTCGGTCGGCATCCCCAATGGAGACGACCTGCCACCCCTGGCTCACCAGCAGATCGCGCGTGCGCGCCGCGACGCCCGGCTGTCCTGTTCCGTTTAGAATCTCGATCCGCACCCAGGCAGGATTCCCCAGCGCTACGCTGCTGCCCCCCTCCACAGGCGGTGCAAAGAATCCTGCCAACGCATTGCGGACTTTTGTGCGGTCGGGCAGCAAAATCCACGCCCCCTCTGCGCTATAAGTCTCTTCACCATAGCGGCTGTCCAGCACCAACTGGCGAATCTCGCGCAGATTGTTGCCCGACAAATAGTTCGCTAGCTCCATCTGCAGCGCCATGGGAATATCGGTGTCAATGCTGCTGCGCATGGTGTACAGCAGGCGCGGCAACTTCGGCAGCAACGACGGCAACATATCGGCACGCGTCACCTTATCCACCACCGCCCGGAGCACCTGTTGTTGGCGACCGGCTCGCGCATAGTCGCTGTCCAGGTTGCGCGTCCGCACATACTTGAGCGCAGTCTCGCCGTCCAAATGCTGCACACCCGCAGGCAAGTGGAAGGTTGTCACACCATAATCCGGCGTCGGATACTCGGTGTCATAAATCTCGTAGGGCACCACAACATCTACGCCGCCGATGAGGTCAATCAGTTCCACAAAGCCGCGGAAGTTGACGCGCGCATAGTACTGGACCGGCTGCCCGATGAATGAACTGACCGTGTCTTTTGCCAACTGCGCGCCACCGCCGTTGTAGTTGGTTTGATTGCCCAGCGCATACGCCGTATTGATCTTGGTCTCGAAGCCGAAACCGGGGATCGGCACCCACAGATCGCGCGGCAAGGAGAGCATCCCGGCAGTGCGATGCTTAGGGTCGAAGGTGACCAAGATCATGGTATCGGTCAGCGGCGGATCGCGCTGGTCATTGCGCGAGTCTACACCCAACAACAGGATATTCAGCGGCGGCAAATTCACCGACGGTGCTGCAGGGGGCGGCGCAGCCTCGACCTGGCTGTCCGCGGCCTCCACGCTGGGAGCGACCGCGCTTTCCGGGGTACTTTCCACCGGTGTTGCCGGTGCAAAAAAGTCCAAATAGGCGAGTTCCGAGAGTGAGGAATTACCCAAAATCCGCAGCCGCGACCAGTCATACAGCCAACTCCCCACCACGACTGCAAGGCCCATCATCGCCAGCGTATAGAGCACCACCACCATCAACGCCAATCGCCCGCGCACCAACGCGACGGGCGGCGCAGACGAAGTAGCCTCTTCCGGTTGGGAGTACGATTGCGGTTGCCGTTCCGGTTCCAGATGCGCCATAGTAACTCGATTATATCATAGCGATTCCGGCGCTCGGCAAGTTCGCGGCGGCGCCCGGCGCGCCAATCGCCCGCGCCGAAAAGACCGCGGCCCGGGCACTTCACAGCGTGACGCCGGACTTATTGTGGGATGGGGTGGGTAAATAGCCCGCTCTGGGTGAGGAGAAACATCACGCCTGCGCCCTCATCAATATGGAGCGCCACCAAACCGCGCAGGAGATTCGCCTCCGGCGCACGCAATTGTTGGAGATACGTCCCCCCCTTGTCATAGACCAGGATGCGCTCTTGCGCGGCATCCACCAAATAAATGTTGGCGCTTTCCCGCCAGGTGACGACCATATCGCTCGCCTCTTCCGCCAGCGCGATGCTGTTCTCCGGCGAAAACGGCACTTGCTCCCCTGTGCGATAACGCAGGATCATGCCATTGCTGAACAACAGCCAAATATCCCCGTCAATCTGAATGGAGACCAGCCCAGCCAAGTTGACCTGAGTCTGGCTTGCAAACCACGGTGTTCCCGGTTCATTGGGCAGCGCCGGGCTAAAGCGCAGAATCTGGTTGCGCGCCTCATCCACCAAATAGATCAACCCGTTGTAGGTCTGGATCCGCGCAATACTTCCCCAGTCGCTGCGTCCTGCCAGCGGATACAAGGTCACCCCTGCCACACGCGGGTCATAGCGGAACAGGTTGTTGTTGCGATCCACAATCAACAAGCTGGGTCGGTCCACCACCCCCGGTTGCAACAACAAATAAGCCATGTCCGCGGGTGACCCCACCACCACGCCGTCTACCACATCGCCTTGGCGCAGAATCACTTGCCCCGGCTGATCCTCCGCGGTGCGTGTTGCCGGATCGTAGCGATATTTCACGACAGCCTGGCGCCCGTTGTCCAACACATAAATATCTTCGTCGAAGACCACCACCTTACGCGGGCGCGCCTCCGCCGGAAAGGTCAGGATCGGTGCCGTCAAGCCGTAGAGGGGCGTAACTTGCAGCACCTCTTGCATTTCGGCTTCGATGGTGGCATAGAGGCGCGAACGCTGCTCGTTCATGCCGTCCAAGTCATAGGCTGCATCCAGCTTGCTTGCCGCCTCGGTCAGCAGTTCGCGCGCCTGCGCTCGGTCTCCGCTGTCCAGCGCACTCTGTGCCACCGCGAGCATAATCTCCGCCTCGGCGGTCAGCCGTTCCGCCTCCATCAGGCGCGTATTGGACTGTCCCCACACAAACGCCAGCACAGCCGCCGGAACCAATACCAAAATCAAAATAGCTACCACGACGAACAACCGCGCGCGCGGTCCGGTCGTCCGCTGTGGTGCGGTAAGATCGGGTGGGGTCAGTTTGGGTGTGTCCGTTGCAGGCGGCGCAGGCCATGCAATCTCCTCCTCGACCGGCGCAGCGGGCAACGGTGCGCGCACCGTCGTCCGTGGCTGGGATGGCACATCCGTCACGCTTGCCGACATGGACGCGGCAACCGTGCGCTCCAGCGGTTGATCGAGACGATATACATCCGGTGATACATCTGGGGGGGCGGCGTGCGGAGCGCGGCTCGCAGCAACGGGTTCCGAATCGCGCACAGGCAGCATTCGCCCCACAAAGGCCTGCGTTGCCTGCCAGCCGGCGGTAGCAGCTTGGGACAGACGCGTGCGCCAATCCGGCCCGCGTTCGCGCGGCTCCTCGTCCAGGTCGGCAGGGAAAAGCGGGCCAACCTCTTGCCCCGGCTCAGCGGGTAAGCGCGGGGTCGTAATCTCTGCGCGGCGCGCCGCAGCCTGTTTCGCTTCCACTTCCTGGACCGAAGCCTCCAACGCCACCGCCTCGTCTTGTGTAGCCGGCTGTGGGGCAACGGTTGGGGGCGGCTCCTCTACGACCTCGCTGAGTTCCTGCCCAAACTCCGCCCGGGAGTCGGACTCCTGCCCAACGGAAAAAACAGCGCTATCACGCGTCTCGATATCCGGGGAGAGCGCACCGGCTTGCGGCAACAACTCGGTCTCATGCTCTTGCGGATGGGCCAAACTCGCTGTCTTGGCAGACGCTGCCAGCGCCGCATCAGACCAGGGAAATAACTCCGTCTCGCTCTCGTCGCGCGCTGGGGGCGCCGGGTCGGAGATCGAACGCAACGCATCGGTACGGGCCGCGGCATAGCTCCCTCCCTCCTGGGCCGCTTGCGGTCCTAGCGCGGGAGTGGACAACTCCGTTGTCGTAGTAGGCGGCAGGCGCGCCGGCGGCGACGCGCTCAGCGCCGCCGGCAAGCCGCCGAAGCGCGGTCGCTTGGGCGGCGACGGGCGCGGTGGTGCGCCTCCGCTTCCCGGCGACACGCCGGGGAAGGACGGTCCGCTGCGCGGCGGGCCTTGATACGGCGCAAGGGCAATGAGTAGCCCCGGCAAGCCCGCGTGCCCCGCGCGATCGAACAACTCATCAGCCGCGTCGCTACATGTCTCCGGCGTGGTATAGGCGACAATGCCCGCCAACACGCGCGGTTGCACCTGCGACAGCCACGTTCCCCCCGCCAAAAACAGGGCGTCATTGGCTTGCAACTCTTGGCGGAACAATTCCACCGGGCTATTGCCGAAGCCGCCGCCGGTCTGCGGTTCCGAAGGAAACATATGCACGCGTCCGGCGGCATGGATCAACGCAAACGCCGGTCCGCTCGCCACCACCATCAGTTTCCCGCCCAAAAGCGCCGCGCACAGAATCCCTGCCTGCACCGGATGTCGCGGCGACGCCACGTTCACCTCGCGCAGCAACCGCTGCGCACCGTGCACCGCATCCACCATCACCTGCGACTGGCTACCTTTGGCCGAGTAATAGGCCTGTTGCAGTTCGCTCAGCAATTGCTCGGTGATGACCGCACGATCCGGGTGATCGCCGAACAGTTCAACCACCAGATAGAGGTTCCCCCGTTGAGCTTGGCGCGTGTTGGGTGGCGGCTCCACCACGCGCACACCCGCGGGCTGTTCGGCGCGCGGGCCGGTAATGTACCCGATATAGGTCGTCAAAGCAGGGGACGACGGTGATTCGTCGCGACGGGAGTTGTTCATGTCAAGAATCTTAGCGCGCGTGGCTGTTGTTGTCAACGCCGAAATCAATCCCTATCGGGGACCAATCGCAACCCTCAAAACAGTCTCCTCGGCGTTGACATGGGCGAGTTCATCTCCGCTATAATGCCATAAGATGCCCATAGATGGCAGATCGCACAAGACCGACTTGCAGTCTCGCGTGATGGTCTGTGCGCGGATCGGAAGCGAGAACCACTCCCTATGACCGCTGTCGTGCTCGTCCAGTTTGTCGCAGGTCTTGTTCTTTTGCTCGTGGGCGCGGAGTTCTTGGTGCGCGGCGCTTCCCGCCTCGCCGCGGCGGCGGGAATCTCCCCGCTCGTCATCGGCTTGACCGTGGTCGCCTTCGGCACCTCGGCGCC